>JAVBQM010000108.1:0-9297 GCA_031549065.1 Candidatus Gastranaerophilales bacterium
GCGAGAATTTCCTATCGGGTCGGCCGACAAGACCAAAGTTGATATCATTTGCGTAATCATCATAATGATCGCCATTCATCGAACCAAGCTCAAAATGGTTCCCCGTGTAGCCGAACCCTCCCATAAAATTTTTGCCCAAATCTTCCTGCAAGACAAAACCGATTTTATGCGCGTCAAGCTTGTATTCATTTGCCAGAGTTTGATCATAGAATGAATATTGCGGTGAAATAGTCGGACAAGTCTTTTTATCTAACTTTCTGCGCCATTGATGGGCTAGCGCAGAGTGGTCATTTTTTATAGCTTTTCTTGCAGAATCATACATTTCAACTTCTTCGTAGATAATTGAGCGAAGAAAATCGGTCAATTTAGTTTGTGGGAGTTCATCAAGTATTTCTAATGCTTTTGAATATTGTGCATCTGCAATGTAAGAATTGACGACCCCAATCTTTGCATATATATATTCAGGATGTTCATTATAAATTTCTTCAAAGATTTTATGCGCCTCGCGAAATTTACGTTCGTTGAGTTTCAAATAGCCCATACCCATTTGAGCATCAATATTTTCAGGATCCTTATTCAAAACTTCGCTATAAATTTCGTGCGCCTTGGGCATGTTTCTTTGTGTCTGAAAAACGTGTGCCTGCTTTATTTGCATTCTGGTCAAGCCGTCAATGCAAGCTTTTGCCATTTCTCCTTGCTCTTCCCCGTTTATCCCCCCTCTTTCAAGCAAGCACAAATCTTCTTCATCCGCGCGAACCAGTGCAACACTTTGAAGGCCAAATCTTCTAATCAACTCATAAGACTTATCAATCCTTTGCTGCCTGTACATAACGTTTAAGTAAAGCGGAATTACATCGCCCATATCCAACCTGTTAGAATCTATATTGTCTATGATTTCTTGGGCTTTTAAATATTCAGCCTGGAAGGCTTTGATTTTTTCGCGATTTATCTTGTAAAATTCTGTAGGGTAAACTTCAACAATATGATCATAAACTTCAAGCGCTTCTTTAAATTTAAACATGTGCCAATACGCGTCTGCCTTAATGTTTAAATAAGCTTCATCATCAGGGTATTTTTCAAGCCCGAGGTTAACACCCTCGAGTACGCCGAACCAATCTTCTTGTTTAATTTTACCTTTTAAGAGATTATCAGTATCAACTTTTGCCTCGTCGCAGTAAGCCGGTGAGCCAAAGAACAAAATTATTAAAATAATTAAAATCAAAAGCCTCATCTTAAATAAAATAAGACGAGGCTTAAGAAATAGTATGCGCCGAGAAGGCAATCAACCAGAGGCTATTCCTTCACAGGTATTCTCATTGAGTAGAACGAACGCACTACAAAGACAATCGCAACAAGCAAGAGAACCCAACCCACAATGTGAGAAGCGCTTCTGAATGATTCGCTGATTGCAATTTCCATTGCCAAAAGTCCGAAAAGTGTTGTGAATTTAATAATCGGGTTCATTGCAACAGAAGAAGTGTCTTTGAACGGGTCACCAACTGTATCACCGATAACGGTTGCATCGTGAAGCGGAGTTCCTTTTTCGCAAAGATCAACTTCAACAATTTTCTTCGCGTTATCCCAGCATCCGCCGGCGTTTGCCATAAACACCGCTTGGAAAAGACCAAACACGGCAATGGCAATCAGGTAGCTCACGAAGAACGCAACAGGTCTTGAATCAACAAGGCCGTCACCGCCGCCGATTGGAGCCGATAAACACGCAAGAGAAAGTGCGAATGCGAAAAGTGCGATAAAGATGTTAACCATGCCTTTTTGGGCATATTGTGTACAAATTTTAACAACTTCAATCGAGTTTTCAAGGTTCGCTTTTTGGCTGTCGGTGTCAAGGTTTATATGTTTTTTAATGTATTCAACAGCACTGTAAGCACCTGTTGTAACCGCTTGCATTGAAGCACCCGAGAACCAGTAAATTACCGCACCACCAAAGAGGAAGCCGAGGATTGTATAAGGGTTCAAGATGTTCAAAATAGTTTCAGGTTGAATGCCTAAAGTTTCTTGAATAACAAGAACTAGGGAGAAAATCATTGTGGTTGCACCAACAACCGCAGTACCGATAAGAACCGGTTTTGAAGTTGCCTTAAAGGTGTTTCCCGCACCGTCGTTTTCTTCTAAGAACTTTTTCGCTTGTTCGAAATTAGGTTCAAAACAGTAGTCGTTTTTAATTGTTTGCGCAACATTTGGTATTTCTTCAATCAATGACAACTCATAAACAGATTGAGCATTGTCAGTAACAGGGCCATAGCTGTCAACCGCAATTGTAACAGGTCCCATACCCAAGAAACCAAATGCCACAAGACCGAACGCAAATACTGATGAATACATCATCATATCAGCAGGAATATGCACACTGGCAAAGTAAGCAATCGCCATAAGGGCAATAATTACAAGACCTATCCAGAAAGCAGAGAAGTTACCTGCAACAAGCCCGGAAAGGATTGTCAAGGATGCGCCGCCTTCACGAGAAGCTGTAACAACTTCAGCTGTGTGTTTTGCCTTTGGTGAAGTAAATACTTTTGTAAATTCAGGAATAAGCGCTGCACCTGCTGTACCGCAAGAGATGATGATTGAAAGCGCCAACCAAACAGGCTGAGCCATTCCACCTTTTACGCCAAGCAAATAGTAGCTTACGCCAAATGTCATAAGAATTGAAAGAATTGAAGTCAACCAAACAAGGTTTGTTAGAGGCTGCTCAAAGTCAATTTTTTCTTTTTTACCATAAAGGATTTTATCAATAAGACCGGAAACCCAATATGCGCCAACAGATGTGGCAATCATTAAGAATCTCATTGTGAATATCCAGGTTAACAATATAACTTGATAGTCTTGAGGAACTGCAAGCAAGATAAAGCTTACAAGCGCAACGCCTGTTACACCGTAAGTTTCAAAGCCGTCAGCTGTAGGTCCGATAGAATCGCCCGCGTTGTCACCGGTACAGTCAGCAATAACACCGGGGTTTCTCGGGTCGTCTTCTTTAATTTTGAATTGAATTTTCATTAAGTCTGAACCGATATCCGCGATTTTTGTGAAGATACCACCGGCAACCCTAAGCGCTGAAGCGCCGAGTGATTCACCGATTGCAAAGCCTATGAAACAGTAACCTGCAAGGTTTCCCGGAACAAAAAGTAAAATCACAAGCATTAAGATAAGTTCAACTGATACAAGTAAAACACCGATACTCATACCTGCTTTAAGCGGTATGTTCAAGATGTTCAAAGGTTTGCCTTCAAGCGCAGCAAACGCTGTTCTTGAGTTTGCAAGGGTGTTCATTCTGATACCAAACCAAGCAACACCATAAGAACCCAAAATACCGATAACAGACCAAAGCAAGATTAGACCTACTTCGCTCCATCCCATTCCTCTTAGGCCGCCAAAATAGAAAATGATACAAACGCCCAGCAAAATTTCAAGGCCAATCAGGAATTTACCTTGCTGAACAAGGTAAGCTTTACAGGTTTGGAAAATTGTGTTTCCAATGTCCGCCATCGCGGGAATAACTTTAATGTTTTTAATTTTGAAATACTCAATTAGGCCAAAAACTAAACCTAATGCTGAAATTCCGATACCCCACAAAAGCAAGGTGTAGCTCTCAGGCGAAAGTTCGGCAATCTTTGGAACAACCAAATCCGCCTCGCCTGCCATAGCAGGAGCACACAACATAAATGTGAAAGCAGCAGTAAGGAATTTCCATACATTTTTTCTCATGGTCCCTTTACTCCCATATACTAATACAGCTTTAATTTTACCCCAATCAAGAGTTATTGCAAGTTTGAAACAAAACTTATAATACAAACAGACTGCTTATTAAGAAGCGCAATAATTATTCCACATTTCTTTGTAAGTTTCTTCAATTGAAGCTGTGAAACCTTTATAATCGCGAAGCGGAGAATTTTCAAACATATTTCTTATGTTGTTGTGGTAATTTATAATACGCTCTTTGTCGTGCGCTAAATCAACCGCAATTTCAACATAATCTTTGCGCTCTTGCCCTATTAATTCCCCAAGCCCGACTTGTTTTAAAATTCTTGATGAAGGACGCGAATTTGAGTTATTGCCCCCAAAAGCAACAACAGGCAATGAACACAAAAGACTGTCTATTGTGGTGCTCGTACCGCTGTAGGGGTAAGGGTCAAGCGCAATATCAGCAAGCAGCATTTGGTTATAATATGAACCTTGGGCATTTCTTGCAAAAATTAAACACTCAGGCCCCACTCCCCATTTTGCAAATTTATCCTGCAAATACTTTATATTGGCATCGCAAAAATTATTCAGATAATGAAAATGTAGGCACGAATTTTCAACTTTAGAAAGAATTTCACCCCAGACATCAATAATTTCTTGAGAAAACTTATTGGGGTTATTGAATGAACCGAAAGTAATATATTTATTTTTAGCGCAAGGAGCTTCTCCCTTTGTGGGAACTCTGTTGTAATCCGGCGAGAAAACCTCATAGCCCGCTTTAATGTAAGCGGGTTTTTCAACATAACCCTCTGTTTCATCGGGCCTGATTGTATATGTATCGGTTAAAATATAATCGATTGTGTCAAGGCCGGATGTGTTTGGGTATCCGAGCCACACAGCTTGAATTGGAGCAGGTTTATACGCCATTGCAAGATATGTTGAACCATTTGTCAAAACATCCAAATCGACCAATATATCTATATTTTGCTTATAAATTTCATCTGCGGTCGCTTCAAAATCCAAAGCAGAGAGGTCAAGAAAATTATCGCCGCGCTCTTTTGCAATATCTTTCAGCTTCTCTGTTTTGTGGTCGGCCTTTTTGCTTTTTGCAATTAAAGTAATTTCAAAATCCGCCCTATTGTGATTTTCATAAACCGGCAGGAAAAAATTCATAGCAGTGCTATTTCTGAAGTCTTCGGTCATATAGGCAAGATGTATTTTTTTATCTGCTATTTTGCGCTTTGGGCCATGTTGATATTTATTTTTTACAACGTTGGTATTTTTAAGGTAATCTTCTATCAGCCAAACTGTAGCTTTTTTAATTTCCTTCTGGTTAAAGCCATTAGAGCGAAGATAATTAAGCATGTAAGAAGAAAGAAAACCGGGGTTGTCATTTTTAATTTTAATTACGGCGTCAAAATATTTCATTGTTCTATCGGTGAAGCCGAGATTTGAAACCACCCTGCCAAGGTGCCAATAAGAAATGTGCTTATCGCCCCCAAGTTCAAGATATTTTTCATAAGCGGGCAATGCTTTACCGTAATCACAAGTTTCGCCCCTTGTAACATATGCGTTTCCAAGGTGGAGATAGCCGTCCTTAAAATCAGCTTTCAATTTCACAGCTTTTTCGTGTTCGATAATACTTTCTTTAAGCATTTCAAGATTTTTGAAAGCACGCCCCATTATAAAATGAATTTCGTGGCTATTATCCTCAATCAGCAGGACTTCTTTGCAATGATTGATACACTCTTCCCATTTTTCTTCTTTAAAAAGATGGACAGCGGTACTTTTATGGGCAGCCGCAAAAGACACAAGAGTTTCTTCTGGCTTCAAGCCTGCTGAAGCCTCGGGGCTATTTTGAGTTATTTCAATTTTCTTAAAATTCGAATCCGCGACTACCTCTTGCTTGTGCCAGTATAAGAGTTAACTATAACACTGCAGGCACCGATTTGACTTGGTTCGCAACCTGGATTAACAACCCCGAATGTATCATTAGGGTTCGTTTTTGGAACGGGACACCACTTAAGGCACTCTGTTCTGCACTGCGCTGAATTGCTTGTATTATTACAGTGTTCGCAATTGCAATCTGTGGTTATGCCTGCGGGGAGTGCAGCATAAAATAATTTATTACTAGTGCCAATAAAGTTCTCAAAATAAATTCTTTCAGGTACTACCACTTTGGCACCACCTTTTGGTGATTGCGCTCCATACGCCCTTATTGCTGCTTCTTTGTATGGCAAACTCGGAGACTTCCTATCGTTACCATTAGCAGCATTTGTGTATTTTACCATAGCGGTCATATACCTCTTATCCATTGTTGGTACACCAATTGGGATAAGGGACGGCATTTCATCAGGATCGATTATAAGGGCAAAAGCAACCACATCTGCGGTATTATTCTGGTTCGCCGGCTGCGCCATAGAATTTAACCCTTTTTCGCCATCCAGATCAACAAAAATAATGTACCACTTAGGGTTTATCGCCGTGTTACTCACAGTATCTGTTACATAATTACTCAAAGGAATTGAACCACTCAATTCTCTTGAAATAAAAAACCTCATAGAATTTGAAGAAGTGAAGTGCGCGTTGGACTCTGTAAAGGCTTCATTGGCTGTGGATGTCGGTATTGCAATCCCCGGCCTATCACAGCTAGTTGGATTTTTGGTCACAGGATCAAGATTTTTGCCGTCATTATTAATATATCCATTCGCACCGGCCAGTTGAATACAGAGTGCTGCTAGGTCCGAGGAATATTTTGTGCCATTTTTATCTGCAAACTTATCATCATTATCTCCCGCCTCAAGCCAAGCGTTATACACGGCCGTATTAAGTGCCTCATAAGCCCTGTAATATAAAAGTGGTGTTGTGTTCGACCTTGATCTCATTGTAATAATGGAAAATATTGTCAGAATTATTATAATCAGAAGAACAATTAATGTTTCCCCAAGAGTAAAGCCCGTTTTTTTTAAATTAAATTTCATAAAAAATAATTTCCAATAGCTAATTCGTCTACCTATACTATATATTATTACCATAAATTTGATAAGCTTGTTAAGAAATGTAAAACTTTATCGATACAACCTAAAGTTGTTTGCCAATAGTGTCGATAAATATATAATAATTATTAGATATATTCGGGATTTTTTATATATATGAAGAGAAGTAAATCGGCTTTTTCGTTAGCAGAAATGCTACTTGTTGTAGTAATGGTTGGGTGCATAGCTGTTGCAGCTTCATCTTTTGTCATTAAAAAAAATAAAAATCAAACAACAAAACAAAAACACGGGCGCTACGAGTGTTATTATAATGGTCAACCAGGTCAACTAATGCAAAGATACACCATTAATGGCGTAGCATCCACCCCAACATCTGCAGGCTCAACTTGCACTTTCAACCCTACGGTTATAGGTGATGCAAATTTTGTTGCAATCACTGCTATAGGTGGTGGCGGTGGGGGCGCTTGGGCACCGGCGCCGGTTAGATATAATGTTGCTAACAACTCTTCCGCAAATTTGGTGGGTGTTAACGCATTCGCTTCCGCGCCGGATTGGTTGTCTGATATAGCTGCAACATTGCCAACGGGTGTCACAATCAGTTCTTGGTCACAAAACCTGTGGTATACCACACTAACTGAAGGCAGGGGTGGTGGCGCCGGTGAAATGCGAACTGTTTATTTAACAAGACCAGGGGCGCAGACATACACAGCAACGGTAGGCAGGGGTGGTGCAGCGGCAACAAGCAGCGCTAGTCCCTCTACTTTTGGTTCAGGAACAACAGTTACATGTAATGGCAGAACTATCGTAAGTGCAATCGGCGGCAGGGGTAGTAATGAATATAGTTCAATACCCTTGTTGATGGATGGTATGGATAGCTTCAACAATGGTGCGCCCCCTAATAAACCAGGTGGTGACGGTGGATCAAGCGGATATGTGGCGGATGATACAGCAGCGAGAGGAAATGTAAACACAATAACTGATTACGGTTATGGCGGCAGGGGCGGCGGAAGCACTATAAACCGAAGAAGCGAGGCTGTAACCAGAACATACACCACAAGTGCCGGTGGTTCGGGCAATAAAAACGTTAGCATAAATAGCGGTAAAAATGGTGCGCCTAACACCAACTCTGTCAGCACTACTACTCCTCCACAAAATCCTCAGCCCGGTAAAACCGGCGCATTTATAGTCACCTGGTAAAAAATAGGAGTAATTTATGAAGCGTAAAAATAAAATATTTAATAGTCCTGGCTTTACTATGGCAGAAGCTTTAATAGTAATGTTTATAGTCTGTATGGTTGTAGTTTGTGCAACACCGGCCATAACAAAATCTGTCAAAAAACTCGGAGATAGGACTTCACATGGCACTTATATATGCTATTACAATGGCACCCAACTGGTACAAAGATATGCAGGTGGTGACGAAAAACCGGCAACCGGGGGTTGTTCCTTTAAGCTCAGAAAAAGTAACGCCTACTTTCTTATAAGGGCTGTTGGCAACGGCAACAACACTTTTCCGGGACAATATGTGTCACTATATCGTCCCAGAACTGAAGCAGAGTTGTTAATAAATGTTGATAGTACAACTAATGATTTTGTTATCAGCTCAAAAGCTACAAACCCGAATAAAGTCTTAATTACTGCATTGAGTGCCAAAACTTCCGTGAACACTAACTTATATCCGGACAACGTAAAGTCATGCGCATTACTGGATGCACCGGCCAACTGTAACGCCAATCAGGGGGCGCAATCTGGTTGTATGAAAACAATAAACCCTGGAAGTAAGCTCCCGGCGTTAAAAATTACGGATTGTGGCAGTGAGACTTTTGTAGATATCGCCACCGGCGACTTAAAAGTAGACACAAGTAAAACCGTTAAAGATGTTGCTGGCAATACCGTCAATAGCGGCATATACATAGGGGGCGGCAAAAAGATAGCAATCGAGTTTTATGATCCAAAATTTCCCAATTTGACAACAGCTCAATCCGGGTTAATGGAGGAATTGGGAACCGCAAACGCCAACACCCCCCCATTAATAAAAAAAATAATAGATTTGCAAGCAGGAAACAGAGGGCACCGCGGTGCAGTGTTAATACAATGGTAGAGTTAGATAACGGGAAATAAGATTTTATGAATTTGAAGTTTAAAAGAGGTTTTACGCTGATTGAAGCTTTGGCTATTATGGCTATTGCGGCAATTATTCTTGCGGCGGCTACACCGATAGTTACAAAGAAACATAGGAAGATGCCTATAAATGTGGGCCATGGCAGATATGAATCTTGGTGGAATGGTGGCACATTGATGGAGCGGGAATTCTCTGGCGAAAAACTTGTTTATGAAAGGCCTTGTGGCACTTCTTGTACATTTGCGCCACCCGCGAATGTTGATAAATTTCTTGTTCAGGCTGTTGGCGGCGGCGGAGCCGGCGGCGGAGCCGGTGCTTCATTTATAAATTCTAAGTATCAAAAAGACGAGAAACCGAGCAAAGGTTATTTTCAGCCGGTAATAGTTAATGGCAGTGGAGATGGGGGGCCTCCCGGTAAAGCTCCATGGCCAATCACTCCCGGCACATTTATAGGTGAAAAAAAACTGGGTGAAGGTAACT
>JAVBQM010000019.1:0-3289 GCA_031549065.1 Candidatus Gastranaerophilales bacterium
TTGTAGTCGCTGAGTGCCTTAGTCGTTCCTTTTGCAAGCTGGAATACGCTTAAAGCCCCGAAACCAATAGTCATAATTGGCGCCAAAACCGGAACAAAAGAACAGGCAGCAGCAGTCAGTGCCACCATTCCTACGGCAAGAAGCGGGTTTTTTAATATGGCAGTAACCGGAGAAATTAAGCCTTTGCCGAAATTCCTAAGCACTTCCTTTAATGTGAATTTTCCGTCATTTGGGCCACTCGCCTCCGAAGGTAAAAATTCATCCCTTTTTGAATCGGGAATCTTACCTTGGTTTTGGGTCTGCAAATTTTCTTGTTTTTTTGCGACTATCCCCAAAGGCTCAAGCGAAACCGGGGCCATATTGTTCATGCTTTAATTCCTTCACATTTGAAACATATATTAAATAAAACTTTTATGTGAAGAAAATTGCCCGCAAAATAAGGCTAGCGAACCATTTGCTCGACATTCATAATTAAAATGCCCTTGCCGCCGATTTTTTTAAGGTTGTCAATGCTTTCAAAAACCTTGTCTTTGTCAATTACAACGTGAATTACGACGTTATCTTCATCACCCAAAAGCTTTGTGATAGTTGGGGAAGAAAGGCCGGGAAGGAATTCTTTAATGTTGGCCATTGCGCTTGTTGGAACATGCGCGAGTAAATATTTCTTTTCTTGAGCGTCAATAACGGAATTTAGCGCCATAACAAGCGAGGCAAGTTTCGATTTTTTATTCTCGTCAAGACCTTTTCTTGCTACAACAACGGCTGTTGATTCCATGATTTCGTCGATAATTTTAAGGCGGTTTTGCTTTAGAGTTGAACCGGTTGAAGTTATATCAATCACAACATCTGAAAGCCCAAGGCTCGGGGTAATTTCAACAGCGCCCGTGACTTCAATTACTTTGGCCCTTTTGCCCATTTTTTCAAAGTAGGTTTTTGCGATATTAGGAAAGCTTGTTGCAACATTAACGCAATCGGGCAAGTCTTTTGAGGTTTTATAAGGGTCTTCATCCTTCACCGCCACAATCATTTTACAGTAGCCAAAGTCGAATTTTTTTACTTCATCTAACTCAAAGCCTTCTTCAACTACAACGTCGTGACCCGTAAAACCCACATCTGCAACACAGGCATCAAGAAAACGCGGAATATCTTGTGTGCGAACAAAAATCAGGCAATATTTGCCGTCTTGCGTAAACACTTGCAAACTGCGTTCCGACTTCATTTCAAAGGTAAGCCCTGCTTTATTCAAGAGGTCATAAATCTTTTCAGATAGCCTTCCTTTGTTTGGTATTGCGATTTTTAAAACTTCACTCATAGGGACTATTTTAGCATGGAAAAATGTTTTTTGTATATTTTACGCATATGAAAACCCGCCTTAGCGGCGGGTTGTTGGTAATTATTATAGGGTTTAGCCCTATAGCCTCTTTTTCTCCATTTACTTCGTTTAATAAGAGAGCCTGGAGGTGGGAACTATCTTGCCCAGTTAATCATGGCTCTGTTGGTCATTGCTATTGTTGACATTGAGCTCCAAAATTCTTCGGGAGAAAGGGTTGATTTAGAATCTAGATTTACGGTTACTTTTTGTGCGTAAATTTCTGCGAGTTTTTTATCGATTCCGTCATTTGATTTTGGAGCCATTTTAATCACCCTTTAGTTTTACTTACTGCTTACATATATATAAAGTATATATGTAATATTGGATTTCAACGCGGATAAGTTTTGTTACATTCCGTTACAAAATAATACTCAGGTTACCCTGAAGGGGTTGAAGTACGTTTTGAAGGGTGTTAATATGAGCACCTGAACAATGTTAGAAAGGGTAGAAAATGAACTTAAAAGGGAGCGAAACGGAAAAAAACCTGGTGAAAGCAGCGACAGGGGAGTCTTTAGCGAGAAATAAGTATACTTATTTTGCAGGTGTGGCTAAAAAAGAAGGCTATGAACAAATTGCAGCCATTTTCCTTGAAACGGCCGACAATGAAAAAGAACACGCAAAAGTTTATTATAAAAAACTTATTAACGACGGTTCACACATCGAAATAACCGCTAAATATTGCGATGGACTGGGCACAACCTTGCAAAACCTTGAATTTGCGTTTTTAGGCGAGAACGAGGAAAACACCATTTTATATCCCGGCTTTGCAGAAGTTGCTAAAAGTGAAGGCTTTATTCAAATTTATGATTCATTTATGCAAATTACAGAAGTTGAAAAACACCACGAAGCAAGGTATAGAAAGCTTCATGAGAATGTTATTAAAAAGGCTGTGTTTAAAAAAGAAATCGCGGTTGATTGGAAATGTCGCAATTGCGGCCGTGTGATGAATGGCCCGGAAGCGCCCGAAGATTGCCCGGCGTGCCATCATCCGAGAGCGTATTTTGAGTTGCTTTGCGATAACTTTTAGTCCAGTGTCGCCCTGCTTTTACTTTTCGCTCCTGTGGGCATTTCGCCCCGAGGGCTCAATTGTCCTACGTCGCCATCGTAGTGCTTACCGTCTCGGGCTCGCCGCCCGCGCCGCTATCGCACCGGCTTACGCATAAAAAAAACGACCTTGCGGTCGTGATGGATAGAATTAGTATTACGGAGTTTATAGAGGAGTTTACGCTTTTATAATGACCCTCAAAGTTGGAAATTGCTCGTTTACTACTATATAAGTCAAATAAATTTACATTTCGTTACATATATGGCCTGAAATCCTTGCAAGATAGGCTTGTGTTTTATTTTTGTTTAATATATTATCTTCTAGCAGTACTGAAGCGGTTTGGTATGCCGCAAAGGCTGACAATTTAAGGAGATAAAAAATGCCAAAAATGAAAACACACAGAGCAGCTGCAAAGCGCTACAAAGTTACCGCGGGCGGAAAGATTTTACGCCGCCAGGCAGGCAAAAGCCACCTTCTTGCGCACAAAAGCATGAAACGCAAAAATGCGCTATCTTCAATGGTGTCAGTGTCTGACACACATTTGGATTTAATTTCCAAAGAATTACCCTACAAGAAGTATGCAAGATAAGGAAGGTGAAAAATGAGAGTTAAACGTGGAAAAGTCTTAAGAAAAAGACACAAAAAGATTTTAAAATTAGCCAAAGGTTTTGTAGGCGCTAGAAGCAGAATTTTCAAAGTTGCTAACCAAGCAGTTATGAAAGCTCTAAAATACGCTTACCGTGACCGTAAAGTTCTAAAAAGAAACATGCGTCGCTTGTGGATTGTGAGAATCAATGCTGCATCGCGTGAATATGGTTTGAGCTATTCTAAATTTATGAACGCGCTTAAAAAAGCCAATGTTCAAATTAACA
>JAVBQM010000055.1:0-3900 GCA_031549065.1 Candidatus Gastranaerophilales bacterium
ATTTTTTTGAACAAAAGCGACTGGATGTACCACCCGCTGTTATTATTGCGCTAATTTTTGGCTTACTGTTGTAACTTATTTTCATAGGTAAAATCATCTTCATTTTTTTTTTTGTCGACAAAAACGCCCGCACCACTCACCACAGTGCCAATTTGCACCATTTTTGCGCCACAATTTTGCAATATTTCAAAATCTTCGGGCGCAAAACAGCCGACAAGCGCATAATCTTCGCCGCCAAAAAGTGTGGTTTTAAAATCGCCATCTGCGTTTGGAATTTTTTCAAATTCAATATCCATAGCCACGCCGCTTAGTCTTGAAATCTGCTCCAGGCAGTCGTATAAGCTATCGGAACTATCCATTAGCGCATAAGGGTTTTGGGTTTTTGTTGCAATTATTTCAACAGTTTCGGGAAATAGTTTTGGTTCAAGCAAGTAGTTAGAAAGTAAGCCTGCTCCAAAAACTCCTCGAACGACAACAATATAGCCTTCATGCGCATTTGAGCGTGAAGAAATTTCCCTGCCTCTTGTATCTCCAAAAGCGCAAATTGAAACCGTGATTTTTTCGCCGCCCGTTAGGTCGCCGCCAACAATTTCAACGTCAAATTCGCCGCAAATTTCATTTACCCCGAGGTAAAATTCTCTTACAAAATCTTCGCTCAATAAACCCGAGAGCGAAACCGTTAAATATTTTGGTTTTGCGCCGCTTGCTAGAACATCGCTTATGTTAACAAGCATGGCTCTTCGCCCTAGTTGTTTCGGGGTTATTAAAGATAAATTAAAGTGTACGCCTTCAACCAGGGTATCTTGCGTTACAACAAGGTTAAAATCCTTCAAAAACGCACAATCATCGCCCATATGGGAATTTTTCGCGAGCGCAGCGTTAATTATTTCAAGCAATTTCTGTTCTGTTTTCATTTATATGCTCAATTAAGATTTCAAGCCCAATCCTGTAACCGTCCGCGCCCTTACCTGCAATTTGTGCTATACATTTTGGCGCAATAAAAGAGTGTTTGCGAAACTCTTCGCGGCTTTCAATGTCGGAAAGGTGTACCTCAACCGCAGGAAGCGCCACTGCGGCAATAGCGTCAGCTATTGCAATACTCGTGTGCGTATAAGCTGCAGGGTTAATTAAAATGCCTTCAATAAGGCCGTATGCTTCTTGAATTTTGTCCACAATCGCGCCCTCATGGTTTGATTGAAAAAATTCAAGTTCTATTTTTTCGGTGTTAGCCGCAATTAGCAGCATTTTCTCGATATCTTCAAGCGTCAGCGTGCCATAAATTTCAGGCTCTCTTACACCAAGCATATTCAAATTCGGGCCGTTTATAACTAAAATTTTCATAATGCCCTAAGTATACACGAATTCGCCCGTGAGTAAAATATCCGGTGCAAACTTTGTAATTTTCACATTTTTGAGTTTTTGCGACAAATTTATATCCGAAATTTCAAGCCCGTCGGCAAACCCAAGCCCCCTACCGGCAATTTTAGGGGCGATAAATTGGTAAAGAAAATCTGCTTCACCGGCCTCAATTATCGCAGAATTAAGCCCTGAACCTGCTTCAACCAACACCGAGCAAACTCCTTCTTCATAAAGTTCTCTAAAAAGCTTATCGAGATTTTCAAAATCTTTTATTAAAATAAAATCTTCCCTGGGGGCAATTTTTCCACCCCTGTCTATTATAATGACTTTTTTGGCAGGCTTAAAAGTCGGGTTATCCGCAAGAACGGTGCCGGAACCACTCAAAAGTATGTCAAACTCGCCGCGCAATTTTTTGACGTAATTGCGCGCTTTTTCCGATGTTATCCATTTTGAAGAGCCGTTTGTTGTAGCAATTTTCCCATCCAGTGTTGTAGCTGTTTTAATTGCTACATAAGGCTTCTGGGTGGTTATATTTTTAATAAAGACCTTATTGAACGCTCTTACTTCATTCTCAAGAACACCGACAACAACCTCGATGCCGCTGTCGCGCAAAGCTTTCACGCCACGGCCACTGACTTCCGGATTAGGATCGAGCATTCCTACAACAACTTTGCGAGTATTTTTTTGGATAATTAAATCAACACAAGGAGGCGTTTTTCCGTGGTGCGCGCAGGGTTCAAGATTAACATACAGCGTTAAACCTGAGCAATCGCGCCCGGAGTAATTGTTAATGCAGTTAACTTCGGCATGCGCTTCACCGAATTTCAAATGCGCTCCGCGAGAAACAATTTCACCCGACGAATTAACTAAAAGAGCGCCCACAAGGGGGTTTGGCGCCACAAAGCCCTCGCCTAAACGAGCCAGTTTTAAACACTCTCTCATTAATTTTTCTTGCTGCAACTAATTTTCCCGTTTTTTGAAAATATTTAAAATGTTAAAATGTTCGTCACGTTGAATAGCCCCGCTGCCTTTGGTGTATGTGAAATTATCACTCAAAATCGCTGCAAGTTTTCTAAAGCTTTTTGAAAGATTTGAGCTTGTGTTAATTTCATTGAGTGGAACGCCCTTATTTATAGCGCTTATAAGTGCAAAGTAATTATTTGGCAGTTTAAAATAAACTTCATGGTTTAACGCGCTTTCAAAATCCTCCGAACGAATTTCGTCGTTTTCCATAACGCGGTTAGCAATAACCTTGATTTTGTCTTTGTTGTAACCAAGGCGATTAAAGAGTTCTAAACAGCGTTGGGAGTTGCGCACAGAGGGTAGATTGATAATCGTCGTGAATAAAATTAAATCTGAATTATCAAGCGCGGTAATGGTTTTCTCATCGAAGCTGCTTGTTGTATCGATGATAATATAAGAAAAAACCGTTTTTAAAATATTTAAAAGTTTTGTGATATTTTGACTCGTAATTGTTTGCGCTTCACGAATTGTGGGCGGGTCTGCCAGCACATAAAGTTCGGTGTCTTTATATTTTTCCAAAGTCGAGAGTACAAAATCTTCATCAATTTTATCAAGATTATTAATTACATAACTGACATCAAATGAGGGGTTAATGTCTAAAAACGTTGTCACATCACCCATTTGAAGATTAAGATCGATTAGTGCCACCCGCTCTTTTGTGAGGTTGGCAATTTCAACTGCAAGATTTGTGGCAATTGCTGTTTTGCCTATACCGCCTTTATTTGAAAAAACGGAAATTACTTTGCATTTTGTTTTATCATCGATATTGCCTTGAATCAATTCTTTGATTTTAGTTATAGCAGCGGCAAAATCCTCTCTAATTAAAGGTTTAAGAAGAAATTCACGTGCGCCTGCGCGCAACACCTGAACCGCAAGGGCAGAGGATATTTGATAAGAAGTCACAATAATTTTTGTATTCTTTAACACAGCCTGGCTTTTGTGGATAAACTCGAGCGCCTTTTGGCTGTTTTCCGAAATATCCATTATGATAAGTTCCGGAGCATTTTCAAGTACAAAATCTTGAGCGCTTTTAAAATCGTCGAAAGTTTTAACAACTTCGATATCTCCAACGTCTTTAAGATATTCGGCAATAAGTTCGGTTGAGACACTTTCTGTGTCGATTATTATTGTTTTAATTTCCATGCGCTCTATTTTACTCCAATTTGAGAAATTACTCAAACAAACTCATTTGTGCGTTGGGGTTTTTAAAACCAAGGTGCTTATAGGCAAGGTGAGTCACCTTTCTTCCTTGCGAAGTTCTTTGTAAAAGGCCTGACTGCAAAAGGTAAGGCTCATAAACGTCCTCAACTGTGCGAATATCCTCGCCAAGCGCAACCGCAAGGGTTTGAACACCTACAGGCCCTCCTTGATAATTCTCAATAATAAGCCTCAAAAGCTCGCGATCGGTGCAATCAAGTCCGATTTCATCGATATTTAAATTCTCGAGCGCCTTTTGGGCAATTTTTTTTGTTATTTTGCCGCTTCCTTTAACAAGGGCCCAGTCTGAAGAACGTTTTA
>JAVBQM010000093.1:0-19182 GCA_031549065.1 Candidatus Gastranaerophilales bacterium
AACCGCGCTCGCCGCCAAGGTCGTTCATATTATAAAGTGAGTGTTCATCAGATTCTTTAAGAACTGTTAGTTCAAGTTTTGTGCGGTCTGATGTTAAAACACCAACACTATATTCATAAGCAGTTGTGGCAATTGTCGCAGTATCTGAAAGGGCATTAAAAGTTAATCCGGTTAGCACTTCCACGGTATATGTATCGCCAAGGCCGTTATCTTGGTCATTTTTTAAACCGATTGTGCCAATACCGATTGTTTGACCCGAAACGGGGTGAGTCACAGTTAAAGTGTCACTTGTAGCTTGAACCACACCACTTACAACATCAAAACTCAAATTGAATGAAAGTTTTGAGTCCGTTGCTTCAAAATAATCAAATATTGTGTCGTGAATCGCACTCCCTGTTATATCAAGAACAGAATTGTTGAAAATATATTTTGTTAACCCTTCGTAGTTACCCGCACTCAGCAAAACATTACTGTTATCGAAAGTCACTGTATTGGTAAAACCGTTTTCAAGTTTTGTTGAAAGGTCATATTGTGCCGAGCCTGTAACGCCTGAGTCTTTATCAAATAAAATGCTGTTTCCCGTGCTTCCCGTAACAAATTTAATTGCAGTGTTTGCAATTGTGTTTAGTGAATTATCCCTTACATAATGAATTAATTGCGCGGAAGTTGAAGCGCTGCCAAGGTTTACGGTATATTCAGAAGTATCCCCCGTAACTTGCAAAGTTCCGGCTTCAACGTTATTTGTACCGCCAAAGAACCTGCCATCTGAGGTCACAGTTGTTTTACCCGCGGTTTGTTTAAAAATGCCTTTGAAGGCTGTAGTGATGCCTTCGATTGTTAAATTACCCGCACCTGTTTTATTAATTTGGCCCGTAGCGCTTGAACCTTGGACCCCGCTTTGAATCGTGAAAGTTTTACCGGTTGTGTGTTTTAAATTCACAACGCCTGATGCGCCAACATCAACCGTAGCTGTATCAGCTAAATTGGTTGAACCGTCAACAAAGTTTAATTCGCCGCCATTAGCGTTTGTTGTGCCGCCAAAGAAACTACTTGCAACGTTTGTTGTGCCTGCGTTTTGGTTGAAGGTGCCCCGCCATAAATTATTAATAGAACCGGCCAAAAGATTGAACACGCCCGAACCATTTTTGCTTAATGTGCCGCCATTAGCGTTAATAGTGCTCACGCCGCCATCCATATTAACAGTTCCTGTTCCGTTAATGTTTACGTTGCCGCTGGCGGTATTAAAAGTAAGATCGTTTTTCCCTGAATTACGCGTGTTGCCGCTAAAATCAATTGTTCCGCCTGTTGAATCCAAATTAATTGTTCCGCCTGTAATAAACAGTGCACCAGCATTGGACCCGTCATTATTTGTAAAAGTTGAACCTGCGTTAATTGTTGTTGTGCCGCCCCAGTTAGTTATCGCAGCACCATTTCGCGCGCTGTTATTTTTAAATTCGTTTATACCTGAAATTGTTAGGGTGCCAATATTATAAATTGTACCGCCGGTGTTGGTTATTCCTAAAGGAGCAGAGTTTCCGTCAAACACGTTTCCGCCTGCAAGGGTTAAGGTTCCTCCTGTCGCATTATAAATTGCGCTGCCCGAACCGCCGCCGGCATAGTTGTTTTCAAATGTGCTGTTTGAAATTGTTGCTGTACCGGAATTATATATAGCACCGCCAAAGTTTGAAGCGGTGTTTCCGTCAAAAGTCACGCCGTCAACTGTTAATGTGGCAGTGTTATAAATCGCGCCGCCGTCCGGTGCGCTATTTTCTGAAAAAGTAATAGTACTGATACTGTCAGATTCAAGGTTCACATTGTTAATTGTGTAAATTGCGCCGCCGCGTATTGACGCAGAGTTTCCGCTGAATGTTATATCGCTTCCATTTTCAGCCGTAAAATCCAAGGCGCCATAGTTTAGAAACGCTCCACCGTTACCGCCCGAGGTGTTTTTGTCAAATAATATTTTAGAGTCATCAGCGCTAAAATCTATTGTTCCTGTGTTATAAACCACGCCGCCGTCCGACACTGCTGTGTTTTTAATGAAATTAATTTCGCCTTTATCTTCAGATGTGGCGGTTATTGCGCTGTAATTAAAGATTGCACCGCCGCCGTTGGCTGAATTTTCACTAAAATCGATTATTCCATTATCCGCCAACAAATCTATTGTGCCGCTTGCATTATGAAGCGCGCCGCCCAAATGCGCGGAGTTTTTGCTGAATGAAATTTCGCCGCCGTCAGCTTTAATTACTGCTTTGGTGACGTTATAAATTGCGCCGCCTTGAGCCGTTGTCGCAGTATTTGAACTAAAAACAATCTTATCGAGCGAGGTTAAATTAAGAGTGCCGGTGTTATAAATTGCGCCGCCTGTTCCTGTCGCAATATTGCCATTAAATAAAATTGTGCCGTCAGTTGAAGTTATGTTCATCACTGCAGCGGCTGTTGTAGAGTTATGAATCGCACCGTTAGAACCTGTGTTTTGTTCAAATGTTATGTCGCCACCGTCAGCCTCAATTGTCACAAGGCCGGCATTGTTATGTATCGCACCGCCTGCACCTTTACCCTCGTTGCCCTTGAATAGAATTTCCCCACCTTTGGCTTTGATGTTTAGTCTGCTCGATGCGCCAAGATTATAAAGAACGCCTACAACATTTGTCACTTTATTATTGGTAAATTTAATGTTGCCATCTGTTGAAGTAACATTTACCGTGCCGCCATTATTGTGTATTACGCCCGCATTTCCTGCGGTGTTTTTGTTAAACACAATGTCGCCGCCGTCTGCTTCAAGGTTAACTACGCCTGTGCCGCTGTTGTAAATAACGCCGCCGCCGTGCGTATAATCAAGAGAAGAATTTGAACTGTTAGAATCGAAGGTTACAGTGCCATCGTTACTTGCAGTGACATTCACAGTAGAATTATTGCTGTAAATAACCCCGCCGCTATCAGCCGCTTTGTTATTTTTAAATTCAATATCACCACCGTCAGCCGTGATTTCAATTGTGCTATTTTGATCATCATAAATTACTGCACCATTTGGAGCACTGTTTTGGTCAAACACAATTTTACCGTCATTTAAAGCTTTAATATTTGTAGCACTTGTCACGTTATAAATAGCGCCGCCATTTGAAGCGGTATTTTTAAAGAACGTTACAATGGCGCTATTGTCAGCCGTTATGTTTGTTGTCGTGTTCAAATAATTATAAAACGCGCCGCCATTAATGCTTGCGCTGTTTTCGTTGAATTTCAGGTTGCCGGAATTGTCGGCCTTAACGCTTGTTGTGCCGGTATTATTGATTATGGCGCCACCAATAGCTCCTGCGTTTTTGTAAAACGTGATATTGCCGCCATCGGCCGAAACGGTCGTAGTTCCGACATCTTGAATTGCGCCGCCCGAAAATGCAACGTTTTCGTTAAATGAAATATCGCCGTTCATAGAAACAATATTAAGGGTGCCCGAGTTATAAATTGCGCCGCCGCCATATGAATTGGCTTCGTTATTTTCAAAAGTGGCGTTGTCTATGTTTAAGGTAACGCCCGAGGCAACCATTGCAGCTCCGGCGTTTGAAGGACCGACACCGCCCATTATTTTCAAATCAGAAATATTATAAATATTTCCCGGTGTCTCAAATTGCAACTTTCCAAAACCGTTTAAGTCAATGGTCGTAGCCGCCGATAAACCGTATATGTTAACACTTTTGGCAATCGGCACAAGCGTTCCGCCAACAACTTGATCTATTGTAATTTGTATACTGTTGCTTGCATCAGGCGATGAACTAAGCGCCGAAATAATGCCAGGCAAATCGTTTGCGCCGCTTGCAACATAGCTTGCACCGAGTACTTTAGTGCCTGCAAAATAACTGCTTAGAATAATTAGTGACGTAAAAAATACCGCTTTTTTACGGAACATATCTACTTTCAACTTCTTCCACTTTTTTATTTACAAACTTAGGGCAAACACCTTGGAAACATTAAATGAATTATACAGTATTATTCAAAAAAATACATACATTATAAAGTCTAACTTGGTTTAAAATTACCTTTAAAACAGCAAAAAAAATTTTCAGGAGTTTATTATAATTGCACACGTTGAGGTAAGAGTTTAAATGAATGTAGCAAAAATAAGCGGATTCAGTTTTCAACCCGCATTGTTTAAAAGACAAGTCTCGCAAACAAAGCCTGTTTTTAAGGGCACTCCCGTAAATGACACTGTAAGCTTTAGCCCAAAGTCCAAGAGTATTTTATCCGTATATGAAGCGGAAATGGCTTGTGCAAAATTAAAAAGCGCAACTTCGGGCTATAGAGACAGCACATACAGAACCTTCGATGATAAACTTGTTAACATGATGACCGCTTCAGTCGCACTTTGGCTGAAAGAACACGGACAAAAAACAATTATGCTCGGCGGCGACACCCGTCCTTCAACCGTAAAATATGCTCCAATAATAGCTGATAAGCTTACAGAACAAGGTTTTGATGTGCTTATTCCTCAGCTTAAAGATGCAAAACCAAATGAAATAAGCAATATCCCATCTCCCTTGCTGGCTTTAGCTACAAAAGAACACGGGCTGCCTCTTTCAATTCTTTTAACGGCAAGCCATAACCCTTGGGAAGACGGGGGATATTGTTTCTTAGCAGACGGAGGCTCTATCGCAACAGAGGCAATAACTACTCCTTTGGCAGATAATCTTGTTAAAATTGCAAAACAAGGCTCTTTCGATAAACCCGCAGACAAGAAGGGCAAGCTCGTAGCGTTTGACCCTTATGAATTTTACAAAAAATTCATTGGCGACAAAAAGTTTGTTGATTTTAAAATGATAAAAGATGCAGGCATTGAAATATATTATGAAGCCTTATGCGGCACAGGCGGACACTACTTCCCGCGCCTTATGAAAGACAATGGCATTGAAGTTGCCGAAGTTTTAAACACAAAAACCTCAAAGCCCGAACCTGATGAAAAAAATCTTAAAACACTTGCAAAGAAAGTTACAAATTCATCTGCAAAACTTAAAATAGGTTTGGCCACAGACGGCGATTCAGACAGATTCGGTATTGTTGATGAAAACGGAACTTTTATAAGCGCCCACGATGTTGTGTTTCTTGCGGCATACCACAGCATTAAAAATAAAGGTATGACAAAGGGCACAATAATCAAAAACCACGCCACAACAGAACAAATTGAAAGACTGGCTGATTATTTCAACGCACAAGGCGCAGACATTGATGTATTCTCAACTCCTGTCGGTTTTAAATATTTGGGTAAAAAAATGCTTGAACTCGAACACACAGATAAACCCGTTATTGTTGCGGGCGAAGGCTCGGGCGGCTTT
The DNA here is from genome assembly GCA_031549065.1 of Candidatus Gastranaerophilales bacterium. Lineage (GTDB taxonomy): Bacteria > Cyanobacteriota > Vampirovibrionia > Gastranaerophilales > Gastranaerophilaceae > JAVBQM01. The sequence continues at coordinate 5,325 of JAVBQM010000093.1, forward strand.
ACCGTAAGAGACCATATTCCAACCAAAGACGGTTTTGTTGCTCTTTTGACAATGCTTGAGCTTATGGCTTATGAAAAGAAACCTCTGGGCGAGATTTTAGAAACCGCAAAAGCGCAGGTCGGTGCAGATTATGAAACTGAATATGTAAACGTAGAGTTTGCAAAAGATGGAATGCAATTTGCGGGAGATAGAGGAAAAGATAAAACAGTACGCGCTTTTAGAAATTATTTTATTGGCAAACATAACACTCTTGCGGGCTATGAAATAGATTTTGAAAAAACCTATGCGCTTGAAAAAGGGATAAAAGAACAAAAACCGGGCGGGGACGGCATAAAAGTATGTCTTAAAAACGGCGCATCGGCACTCATAAGGGAAAGCGGCACAGAGCCTGTTCTTCGCCTTATTATTGACGCAAAAGACAAAGAAAGTTTCAATAATATTAAAACATTTTTGGTTAATCGTGCCGAATCCAATGGTGGGGTAAAAGTAGGGTAGGACGGCAATAAGTACACAACCTACAGTTGGTACTATACTGCTGAGTAATGTAGTTTATTTACCTCGTAAATAAAATAAGCTTACAATGCGAGTTCAAATAAAAAAGAAACTTTTTGCGCTTTTTATTGCGTTCTTATTTATAGGTCATAATCTATCATTTGCAATTGACCCGATACAAAAGGCAAATAAATATCCTGATTATGCCAGTGAATTTCTTGGCAAGGATAAATATGAAAAACTAAACAGGAAAATTTTTGCTTTTAACGCCACATTGAATAAATATGCAATTCGGCCGGTTCACATTCTCTGGGCTTCGATTTTACCCAAACGCGGTATAGATATGCTGCAAAATGCTTACACAAATATAGAATACCCGAAAAGACTTGCAAGCACTTTGATTCAAAAAGATTTTTCCGCCGCTAAAAACGAAACTTTAAGATTTCTAACAAATTCAACTCTTGGTTTGGGCGGGCTTTTTGACCCTGCAAAAAAATATTTCGAACTTGAGCCGCTAAATGAAGATATGGGGCAGGCTTTGGCCAAGCTGAACGTAAAACAGGGGCCTTATCTTGTTGTACCCGTTCTTCAATCGTCAACCCCGAGAGATTTAGCGGGGAAAATACTGGAAATTCCTCTTGATCCTACAATTTATACCGGAAGCCCTATTGCGGCGGCCGTCAAATTGGGTCTTTTAATTAACAGAACCTCTTATATGCAACCTTTAAGCAAAATGCTTGAAGCCACTTATGCTGACCCTTATGATGTTACAAAAAAGTTTTACGGTATTGAAAGTTACATCAAAACCAAAAACTTTGACAGGCAAAACGAAAAAGAAACAGACACAACAGAAAAAGTAAAATCAAACCCGGAAACTGTGCTCGAATCTGATATTCAAGACGTTGTTCTCGAACCTAACGCAAAAGAAACTATCTTTAAGCCCGACATTGTATTAGAAAACTATAATCCGCAATCACCGGTTGTAGATTCAATGAGAACTGCACTTTTCGAACTTCCCGGAATATACGATTCAATGTGGACCGAAATATCAATATGGAACAGATCTTTTGCAAACAGAATTAAAACCTCCTCGGTGAGTTTGTACCCCGGGCGCGAAGACTACAAATACAGATATATATTACAAAAAGAAAAAACAGCACCAATAGCCATAATATACCCTTCTGTGGGTGAAGGAATTACCACGCACCATGGTGTAGTTCTTGCAAAACTTTTCTGGGATGAAGGCTATTCCGTGGTAATTCAAGCAAGCAGCCTCAACTGGGAGTCTGCAAAAAGTATGCCCCTTAATTATAAGCCGGGTATGCCATCTCAAGACGCCGATTACCTCAGGCTTGCAACCTCGAAAATTCTTGACTCACTAAAGTCAAAATATGATTGTGAACCAAATGAAAAAATAATTTTGGGCACCTCTTTGGGCGCAATGTCAACGCTTTTTGTGGCAGATAAAGAATCTAAAAATAACAGTTTAAATATTTCAAAATATATAGCAATTAACCCGCCTATTGAACTGCTTTTTGCAATAGATCAAATCGATAAAAACGCGGAAGAATGGAACAAAAATTCCGTTGAACAAAAGGAAAAAACAGCGGTAGCTGCAGCAAGAACAATCCAACTTGCGCAAGCAAAAACCCATAACAAAATAGAAACACTGCCTTTTTCGCAAGGTGAAGCAAAGTTGATAACAAGTTTTATTATGCGCCAAAAATTATCCGATCTGATTTTTACCATTGAAAACGCTTCACAAATAAAGACATCAGACATATACGACACAATCAACAACATAAGCTATTTTGATTATATGGAAAAATATCTTTTACAAGGCCAAGGAACAATTGAAGATTTAAATTTTGCAACAAGTTTGCACTCAATCGCCGACTTCCTAAAAAGCAACAATAGCTATAAAATCTACCACACACCGGATGATTACCTTGTTAACGCTCAACAATTAAAACAATTAAAAGAATATACAGGGAATAAAACCTCTTTTGTAAGTAACGGCTCTCATTTAGGGTTTTTATACAGACAAGAATTTATTGATGAATTGAAAAAAGAGATTTCACACAAAGACAAAATGGTTCAAGAACCGGATAAAAGCGAAGTGGCCGAAGAAACGGATAAAAGCGAAGTAGTTCAAGAACCGAAATTATAAAATGCTTTCTACCAGCTTTTGTATATTAAATTCACGTTTTTTATGTCGACAAACTTTCTAAAGCTAAACGGCACTTCTATTTTCGTACCGTTAGCGTCACTTTTTTTGCCCCCCGTTGTGTTCATCCAACTCAAACTTTTTTCCTTGATGAAGCTCTCGTCAAGTTTTACTGTGTAATTGCCCGGCTCTATACCCGAGATGATATAGCTGCCGTCTTTGTCTACGGTTGTGTACGCGGCTTCTTTGTCATTTTCATCCATTAATACAACAATGTAGTCGTTAACATTTTTTCCTCGGCCAAAATCATCTACAACAGATAATTTGCCGCTGACTGTGCCCAAAGTGCTTGTCATAGGAAAAGACGCTGTCGTTGTTTGTTTGGGAGACACAATAACAAATTGGTGGTCTTTCCCTGCTTTTGAAGGGGAAAGGTTCGTTTTCAAATTTTCGCTGTCTATTGAAACCTTGTAAACTCCTTTATCCAAAGGAACCACACGGCACATCCCCTGAGGGCCGCTATATATGGGTTCGCTTTGCCAGCTTGTTTTTATTGGAACGTTTGGAACCGGTATATCGCCAAAATCAAATTTACCGTTTTTATTTTTGTCATAATATGCAGCAATTTCAACAAAACCCTTTGAATCATCGCTATACCCCACAGGCTTCAGCCCGCTCGGGACAAAAGCAAGCGTGTCATTGAAGCTTATATTGATTGAATGACGCACATTTGAAGGACTGAACATATTATCAATTAAATAACCGTTATCCTTCCCGTATTGATAATTCAAAGTTATAACCGAATCTGATTTTGTGCGATAGCCGATACCCACAGCCATGGTATTACCTTTATCCCGTCCGGCATATTTATAGCCAAGTTCTGTGTATAGCCTTATTCTTTTAAACTCGGGAAAAGTATAGCCGAATTTCATTATTTTATAAGAATTTTGCGCACTACCGGACTCATAATTAATATCATCGTGTTTAAAAGTAAGCTGCCCTTTATTTTTAGGCATTCTGATATCTGTCTTGAGATACAAATCTGTGTATTTTGACAAAAAATCTTTCTGGTTAACATCAACAAACTTGGTTTCGTAACCGTTTTCCATTTGCCCGGCCTCCAAAGTGATGTTTTTTAGAAACTTACTTGTAAATGTCTTTGTAAAACCGAAATCATAGTAATAGTTTTGGTTCGAACCTACAAGGTTTTCCCCTTTTTTTGTTTTAATGTTCAACTTTAATTTTGTATTTATTCTGGGAATCTGCCCCGCTGTGTTAATGCTCAGATCGTCAAAGGTTGTAATTCCTGCCCCTTGAATGTTATCAAAATTCGAAAGATACCTGGAATAGTTTAGTCCGGCATTAAAATATTTAGCTTTATAGTTTCCGCCCACCAAAATTCCGGCTCTATCACTATAAAAGCCGCCTTCGGCACCGGCAAGATAAAATTTCGGTGAATGTTGATAAAGCTGCCCGTATAAACTATAGTTTTTTCCCTTATAATCACCTGCTAATTGCAAACTGTACCCGCTATTGCGTTCTTTTAATATAATATCTTCAGCATTTGAAGTCGCGGCGGCGGCTCTGAGTTTAAATTTACTGTTTACATCATAATCAATAGAATTTACGGTTGTAAAACCGTGCAAAATATTGGGGTTTTGATAAGTCCCGCTTGATAGAATTGAATTTGCACTGTAATAACTCTGCCCCCATATTGTGTCTTTACCTTCGGAAATAATCTTGTCATAAATGACCCTTGAAGTGGTTTTATACTTATCATTGACAATGTATTGCCTCTCCACCCCCATAACGAATTTTTTTGTGTTCACCTGATAAAGCTGCCCGTTCTGGGCAAAAAGCCTTCCGCTAAGGCCCGAGACCCCCATAAGGGTGCTGAATTTACTAACTCCGCCTTCTATTCTCTTCGAATTTTTTAAGGTGAAATCTTTTTCTAAAACAATTTGTTTAGTGTCATCTGCCTTTATTTCTTCAACTTTTATGTGGGAAGGTTCTTTTTCCAGATATAAATCTTTTAAAAAATAATTGCCGCCATAGGTATTCAGGGTCGAGTGAAACTCATTATCAACATAAACACCGACAAGGCTGTCGGATGCGACTTTACCCACAATGTCTTGGTAACTTTTTTTCTTGGGGTTTGTTTCGTAATTGTAGAGTTGCACACCCAGGATATCTCCTCCGACTGAATAAAAATTATCTTTAAACCCTGAAACCTTCCCCAGTTCATAGTCGCGGCCATTTATAGTGTTTTTATATCTGAAACTCAAACCTCCGAATGAAAAAATTCTTTCGGTATAGTTATTTGTGTTGAAATCTATTGATAAATCTCCGTCATAAGCATCGCCTTTGAGTGAAAACTGCGTGCTGTTGTTAAAAATCGAAGTGCCACTTGAGTTTTCAAGATATACCTGCCTTATTGAATCTGAATTCATCGAATTATTAAATTCAAGCGTGTTAAAGGATATCTTTTTTTTAGGGTGCGGAACAAGCACTTCAGAATAAGCCCTGAATTGTTTTACCTCACCTGTTTCCTCATCCTCCGTTGTTGTTAAAAATCTTCCGGCCTGTTTTGTTTTTACGCTTACCATAAGGTCACTTTTATCAACTTTAAGTTCCGGCGCCACGGTTTTAAAAATCTTACTTAAAACATCTTCTGTTGTGTAAATTTCATCTCTGGTGCTGCTCATTACTCCAAGCTGCATATATCCGTTTTTAACAGTGTTTATTTTTGCACCGTTAAAATAAACATCTTCCTTTGTGATTTTGACTGAATCGTCTTTAATTTTGAATGTTATTTCTTTGGTTGAATTATCAACCTTATATTCAACTTTTAAAATATTGGCTATTTGCTTCACCGGCAAAAGAATTTTGCCGTTTCGCTCGGGTATAATTTCAATGTCATAGTACTTTTCATTGTCCAATGAAAGATTGGTCACTATGGTGTCGAAAGACCCGAAAACTACCGAGGGACTTAATAATATTAATGCTAAAACAACAAATATCCTTCGAATCATGGCCTTTTGTATGCGCTAAAGGTTATAGTTGCTTCATATACACCTGCGCGATCACTTTCAAATGAGTATGTATTTCTAAGAGGTAAGCCGCTTGCTGTTTGGCTAACCGTAAATAATTGATTATCCCCTTTATTAATTTCGTAATAATAGCCGCCGTAATTGCCGGATGTTTTTAAACTAACCCCGTCACGCCCCGAACCCGTTGTGCTTAGAAGGTAAGCAATGGCGTTAGGGTTATCTGACGCCCTTGAAGAAAGGTTTTTTATATTCTCAACGCTTTGAAGGCTTGGTTTATTTAGGGCATTTGCAAGAACTATATAGCCTGATGAATTATTTTCAAAATAGGCATTTACATTTCCGTTACCTGAAGTTTTTACGCTCGCCTGTAGGACAAAATCATAGTCATTATCGTCTGAGTTTGTCATAAGACTGAATTTGACACTTGTAGGCGCAAGAAGCCCATTGCCGGAAGTTATTACGCCACCGCTTTGGCTGGGCAATGTAGTAATTTCAACTACAGGCTCTACTATTCTTCTTATGTTTTGACAACACTCAGTAGCCCCCCAAGAATGGGGGGTTATTGTACCGAGTAAAATCATCAAAAAACAAATTTTAATTTGATTTTTCATTTTGTTTCCTAGATTTGGTAAGCAGTCAAAGTCAATTCAGCCTTGTAAACACCTGCTGTATCAGTTGCTGATGAGAAAGTGTTAGCACGGGCTGTAGAGCCTGATGTCATAGTTATAAATGACGTACCGGTTTGTGCAGGGTCCATTGCTGTTGTTTCAAACTTGTCTGATATTGTGCTAAAAACAAGGTTACCTGATGAAGCACCTGACATAGCAACACTTGATACCGGATAAACTACAACGTTACGATTTGAAGCAGCCGCAGGTGTTGAACCCAAAGCATTTGAAATAGCTGTAGAAGTTGGTTTTGTGCCTGTGTTACCAAGAGCAATGTATTCTGTTCCTGATACTTTTGCTAGGGCATTTTTGTGAACGCCAAGGCTGTCTTGGACTGTAGCTCCCAAAACAAGTTTGTGCTCGCCGCCGTTTGTTGCAAGTTTAAATTTAGGTGTGAATGCTGTATCTAAAGCACCTGTTGCAGGGTCAATCATCGCTCCTACGTTCCCGCCTTCAAATATGAGTGTGCACTCTTCTTGAAGCGTTGCTGTTAAAATAGCCGTAGCTGAACAACATTCATCCTCTGCTTTCGACATACCAATGCCCGCTGCTATCATGGGCACCATTAATGCCGCTGCCAGTTTTTTGTTCATAGTTCTCTCCTCCTATTTCTATCTACTACCTACATCTTTGGCGCAGATGCAGAATTATTGCTCGGCAAATGCGGCGTCATAAACTGCACCTCTTTTACCATTTGTTTTGTTTGATTTTTTTCGTCTTTGTACTCTAAGACAAGCCTTAGGGTGTATTGCTCTTCCCCTTTCAGCTTTTCAACGGGGATTTTAAACGCATCATTAAACACGCCTCCGGCATTTACGGGATTGCTTGGAACACTAAATTCCTCAACTAAATCCTTGTCTTTGATAATTTGGCCTTTGCCTGTATATCTTATCTTGCTGTTACCTTGTGAACTCAAGCAAATTTTATACACGAGATTATTTTCGGACTTTTCAACTTTTAAATCGTCGAACTGTCCTATCTTGGTGTACCTTCCTTTATCTATATAAATTGGAATACCTATACGAGATTTCACAATAAGTTTTGAAGACGAGCCCTGAGCCATAGGAAGCGACACTTCTTTGGCGACAACATCTTCGAGGAATAAAACCGTACGCGATTCCCCGTCTTGAAGCTTGCTTATATCATTAAATGTAACCCTGACTTTTTGCTTCTGGCCGTTTGAAAGCGTAAATTCACTCGGGACAAAACGAATGTTGCTTGTGAGGGAATTTTTTATATTATCATCTTCCACAATTTCCATTCCCCCTGTTTGGCTGATATTAAAAAACCCGGGGTAAATCTTAAATCTTATAGTTTCATCTTTGCCGCCTTGTATGTCAAAAGATGTTGTTAAATAGTTTCCTCTGGCTTTATTGGCGTCAAGCTCTATTATTGTCGGGGAAACCTTTATCGCAGCTCTGGTAGGCAAAGTTAAAAGCAAAAGGAACAGTAAAAATAAGAATCTTTTTATCACGATTTTTTCTCCTCAATTGTATATTTAAATGCGTTATCAACCATCCCGGGCTTTGAATATTTATTCCCGGCATTTTTGTGTGAATATTCAATATGCACATAAGCGTAAGTCCCTTCTGTAGAATTTCCTGAAGCAAGCCAATATTTTTTATTTGGTTCAAGAAGCACTACCTTCTCTTCAAATTCATTTATTCCGGGGCTTTTGCCCTTTATTTTGAGATAATATTCCCCGTCGTTTCCACTTGTATTTCTGTTCATCCCAAAGGTATCAAGGTAAATACTCCAAGGAACATTTGATTTTACGCTTATTTTCGGATTCGCCTCGTTTACTACCGAAATATTTGGCGTAAACACTTTATTTCCGCTTACTTTAATGTAAACATCACCCGTATCTGAAAAAATTTCTTGTTCCTTGGGAATATTCACAGAAAGAACATAAACACTCACAGCATCACTATTGATACCCGTATTTTTAAATTCAAGCCTTGTGGAATATACACCCGCTTTCAAGTAACCTGTGTTTTCCACTATTAATTTAATATTTTCCAAAGATTGCATAGGGCTATTGCCTATTACGGTCGTTGATTTTCCGTAATTAAGCTGGTGAGATGCTTCTTTTGATGACACATACAAACTTGAAATCGGTATTTTGATGTTAGGATTTTGCAAATTAACAATTTCATCATCAAGGGGCATAACGCTTAATGTAGCGATTTCGCTCCCCATAGATTTAACAATTAAATCCTGAACAATCCTATTCATCCCAACGGCTGCTTCACCCCTGTTTTCAATATTTAAAAAATCCGCACACTTGGCGGCTGTTGTAAGCAAAGAAACTGCCAGAAGAACAAGCAGTAGTTTTTTCCTCATCTCGACCTCATTTTCAAATTAATTTTCAAAACAGTATCAAATCTTGTAGAAGGTTTTTAAATTACCCGAAAGAGCACAGTAGAATAGCCCGACAGGAGAAAAGGTGCAAAATAGCCCGACAGGGTAAGGGAAAAAAAGTTGGTGATAAATAGAATTCAGGATAACCATGAATTACATTAGAAAAATTATTTTTATATTATTGATTTTTATCTCTTGCGTTGGGAATTGCAAGGCGGAGCGTTCTGTGCAACAGGACTTGACGGGAATTTTGAGGGAAGTTTTGGAAATCGAAGCAGCCAGAATAAACACATCAGAATATTTCCGCGATGCACCTTTTGGCACCAATCTTAAAATTGTAACTGTCAACAAAAGTAACCAGCAATATTACATATTATCCTTGATACACATAGATATCCAGGTTCATACAAATATGGGCAGCCCGATATATGTAAATGCAGATTTTGTATCATTCAGAAAACTTGACGGAACCCACACTATCAGCCAACAGGACTTATATTTCATACCACATTCCATTTCTGTTGACAGCCCCTATGACCATATGTGGGTGGGCGGTTTCACACCAACAATAATAACCAGAAATACAACAATGTCGGGTGATTACAGAGGAGAAGTTTTGTTCACTCTCGGAGCAATATAAAATGAGGAAATTACTGTCAAAAATAATTATAATGGCAATTTTATGCACCAACTTATCCGCATTCGCCGATACAACCTCACACACTTTTGATTTAATTCTGCCCAAAAGCGCAATTCCTTCGGGCGGTTCTAACCCATCGGGTGGCGGTGGCGGCTTAAGCTCAGACGGTGTTAAAGGAATCGTGGCAGGCGGTGTTGTAGGCGGTTTAGGTTTGCTTGGCGGACTTGCCTGGTTTTATTACGGCAGAGGTTACACAGGAGGAGCGGCAAACACGGAAACTCTCAGCGCAATGTGTATTGATTCTGAAACCCCAAAAAAATTATATGCAAAAGGGGGCGAAAACGATTACCTTATAAAAGCACTGGAGATAAGCGGAATAAGAGAATGTCCCAATTCTCGCTATGTGCTTGTTCCTGACAATTACGTAACAAATAAAACTTTCAACAGTGTTTTCTTTGATATTCCGCAAGATATGCCCAATGTCAGAGTGACGCAAGTATCAGACCCGTTTTCCGGCAAAGAGTTTGAAGGCAGGATATTTACCGGACGAAATGAAAACACGGAATTGAAATTCCACAATACAATTTTAACAAAGGAAAGTGAAGGCATTGTGCAAAAAGAAGGCAAAGTGCCTATCAAAGCCGCTTCTTCCGTAAGTTCCGTACTGGTTATTTCATACGACAAAGCAACGGATGTCGTAAACCCTATGCGCTATGCTTTTGTTATAGAATTTTACCGATAATTAATTTGTTAATTTTTATTAATATGCCTGGATTTTAGTAGCAATTTAATACGTAAAAAATTCTTTATTTATAAATAGAGGATCTATGGATACGTATGTCAGAAATTAACGAAGCTTTATTTTATAGACTACAGCAACAGAACGGCTCACAGCAGCAGTTCAGATCTGGTGAACAAAGCGATTGGGCTACAAACCCATTTACTAAAGGTGCGTTAAGTCCTGAAGAAGCAGAAGCAATGTATGGCTTAAAGGTGGAAAGAACTAACGATGAAGAAGCTATCGAACAAACACCCGAAGAAGCCGAAAATATGGTTGAAAACAACCAAGAAATTAATGTGGATATTCTACCGATTGGCAATATGCCGACTAATGAAACTCCTTCAACGGGCGTAATTGTTATGCCTGAATCGCCTGTTGGCCATCAAGAACCTGAAGGAACCTCAACATCGGATATAGCTATTCCTCCGTTATTTGAAACAACAACACCGGACACAACCACTACGCCACCAGGGCTTACTTTGCCGGAGGAAACAATCCCGCCGACAGATATAATTACGCAACCCGAAGTAACTCCGTTACCGGGAGGACCTGAGCCTGGTGTCATAATAGGAGAGCCTGAACCTGGTGTTACACCTGAAATACTTGAACCGGGCGCTGTAATAGTAGAGCCTGAACCTGTTACCACACCGGAAATACTTGAACCGGGTGTTACACCGGAAACGCCTGATCCTGGTGTTAGACCGGAAGAACCAGACCCCGGAATTAAACCGGAAGAACCAGACCCTGGTGTTAGACCTGAGGAACCTGATCCTGGCACTAGACCTGAAGAGCCTGATCCTGGCAATGTTTCAGGAGAAACACCCCCGCCAGACACAAACAACCCGATTGGAACGACAAACCCGACAGAAACGCCCGCAGCGACAAACCCTGTAAACCCAACAGACACAACTGAAGCGGCGAATACAACTGAATCAACAGGCGCAGCCGCTACAACAGGTGCAATTAATGATCAAACAGACGTAATAAATGTGGCTGAAACGGTTATTCCTGTGTATCAAGCCGTTCCTTCATATGAATTCGTTGCACCAAACGGAACTATGGGCAATTTTGAAGAAATGTCGACATCCGCCGATTCAGAGGATTTGGAATCTGAAAAAGAATTACCGGGCAAAACAGAATTACAATCTGCATCAAAAGCGACAAGCAAAAAGCCAACTTCGGCGCCTATTGATACAATAGCAGTATCATCAGACACAAGCACTACGGCACAGCAACAACACCAAGAAGCCCTACAGGTAAAAGCCGAAGAAGATAAAAACAATTTTAAACATAAAGCTCATGCTAAAACCGCTGAATCACTCGGCGGAGAGAAAAATGAGCGCGAGCTTGAAGATGAAATTAACGCTACAATACGCAAACAAAGCAACGAAGAGAAAAGCAAAAGCAGGTTTGAAGATAAGGCCGCTACATCAATAAACGCTTCACAAAACACCCAATTCCTTGCTATAGGCGGTTATCGCTATTCTGACTATGACAAGTTAGACGAAATGAGAGATAAAAAATCGCAAAAGCAACATCAACAGCAAAGGCAAAAACCGCAAGCGAAAATAAAAAAGCTGAAGAAGCAAGGCGAATCAGAACAACAAGACCCGCAACATAATCAAGCCATATTCCACAACAGCGCTTCAAGACTTGATTTTATGAGCTAAAAGCTTTTCAAAATTATTTAATATGATTTTTTAATTCGTCACGTATATCGTTTAAAGGGCCATTATTAGGCGCTTTCAGGTTGCCATAATAATTTTTGACGTAAGTTACGGGAAATTTCGGAATCCAGCTAAAATTCATTAATATATTAACAGCGTCCGCACCTTGAGAATAAACTAAATCGTCTATTGTTTTTTCATAGGAAGGCGAAATCGCTGAAAATAGTTTTAAAAAGTAATTTGTAGCGGTGACGGCTGAATATCCGGAAGCCGCGACAGGGCTTGTTACAATTTTAGTTATTGCAAATTCTTTATTGTCGTATGTCACTCTTGTGATTTCATCCGGAAGTTCTATGTGCTCTTTGGAAACTTCGCCTAATTCATACCATTGGCGTTCATATTTAACGCGTATTTTGTTGCGTTCGGGCATATAAATGCTATCAAACGCATTGGGCAAAAGCTCTTTGCCTTCTAAATTAACTATTCCGTATTTATAGTTCTTGCAAGTTAAAAACATCCCGCCCCGAAGAGGTTCAATGGCCGAGTATTCAGGCTTTATAACAGCTTTGCCTTCTTCATTATAAAGCCCGTAATCTTTTCCGTTGCCAAACTTTGCATATCTGCCAAAAATTCTGTCTGCAAATTGATATTTAGGTTCCACCAGGTAATTGCCCGATTTATCTATCAACCCGAACTTGCTGCGCTTTTGAGATATCCAGGCCGAATTCCCGACTTTTATAAGTTTTTTATACACAGGCTTAACTAAAACTTCCCCGTTCTCGCCTTTTAGGCCGAATTTATCCCCCAGTCTTCCTTTTTCGCTAAAAATTGTAACGGATGTGGTTGTTAAATCTGAATCTTGCACTGCATGTTCTGACGAACTGCGGGCTGCATCGTTTACTTTGACTGCATCTTCGGCAAATACAGCGCCTGCAGTAATAAAAAACAAACCTGCTATAACAAAAAACTTTTTCATTATACAATAATACCATGAGAAAGATAGTCATATCCATACTTGTGTTAACTGTTCTCTCGCTGGTAATTACGGGCAGTGTTGCTGTTTTTTATGTGAAGGGGCTTCCCGCTCTTGTCCAAAATCCTAAAACGATTGAACTTGTTAAGAAAGAAGCGGCAAAAAGTTTTAATGTGGAGCTTGAGGTAAAAAACCCGCGTCTTGTAACACATCTTTCCCCAAACATTGAATTTGGCACAGACAATATTCTAATAACAAAAAACGGGGCAAAACTTTTAGAAATTGAAAATCTTGACGGGAGAATTTCAATTTCGCGCATTCTCGATAAAAAAATTATTCTGAAAAAACTTGTTGCAAATAATATTTTCGCGGACGCGGGCAAATTGGAAGAGCTTATTCCAAAAGAACCGCAGGAGCCGCAAAAAAGCGATTGGGGGATGGAATTAGCAGATTCAGCACCGCTTTTGCTAAAAAACTTGACAGTTATCTATCCGCCTTTTAGCAAAATAAACGGCAAAGATATTTCTTTTGAAAACAGCCGCTTGCATTTTAATGTTCTCGCCGAGGTCGCAGGATTACCCCTAAAATTTGGCGACAATAACAATGTTTATTTAAAAGACAACAAACTTTTCTTAGATAATTTTGCACTTAATATAAATAAATCCAAAGTTATTGTAAATTCCGTATGCGAAGAAAAGAATTTCAGTTTGTCGCTTGATTCAAAGCGTTTCAGTGCTCAAGATGCAATAAAATTGATAAAGATTTTTCCCGAAGCACGTGAGCCGCTTTCGTATATCGGAAATATTAATGGCAATTTTGATTTAAACATTAATATCATAAATGAAGACATCAAAGGTAAAATCAATTTCAACACACTTAAATTAAGCATAATCCCCTTGGAAAACCTGCCTGTCACGGCAGAAAAAGGGTTGGTCACAATTGATAGCAATCAAATTTTATTGAAGAATTTTGAAGGTTATTACGGCAAAAGCAAAGAGAACACGGCCAAATTACAAGGTCACGTAAAAAATTATATGAAATCGCCTGACACTGAAATTA
>JAVBQM010000123.1:0-4124 GCA_031549065.1 Candidatus Gastranaerophilales bacterium
GATTTTGCAGGCGGCGGATTCAATCAACGCGTAAACCCTAATGCCCCTCAAAGAGGCAGAGACTTAAGGCTGGATATCGAAATTTCCTTTGAAGAAGCGGTTTTTGGGGTTGAAAAAGAAGTTAAAATCGACCATTTTGAAGAATGCAAAGAGTGCAATTCAACAGGTATCGATAAAAACGCCAAAGAAACTGTTTGCAAAACTTGCGGAGGCCAAGGGCGTGTTCAACAAAGCACGCAAACAATTTTGGGCAGCTTTACCTCTGTTACAACCTGCCCGACATGCCATGGTTCCGGTAAAAACCCGGGGGCACATTGCAAAGCCTGCAAAGGCGCGGGGGCAATTGAAAAAGAAAAAACAATCAGCATAAAAATTCCACACGGCGTTGATAATGGTTCAAAAATCAGAGTTTCCCAAGAGGGCGATGCCGGTAAAAATGGCGGCCCGGCCGGAGATTTATATATAGTCTTACATGTCGTTTCATCAAAAGAGTTTTTAAGAGACGGTTACGATATTTATTCGACAGTTACAATAAGCACTCCTCAAGCGGTTTTGGGCGATAAAGTCAAAGTAAATACGATTGAAGGTGATGCCGAAGTTCAAATTGCTGCAGGAAGCCAAAATGGCGACAAAATAACTTTAAAACATCTTGGGGTACCGGTTTTGGGAAGAAATGACCAAAGAGGCAATCATTATGTTACAATATTAATTGAAGTGCCCAAACACTTGAGTGACGAGGAGCGAAATCTATATCAAAAGCTTTTCGAGATATCTAAAAACAAAAAGGATGAGGGCATTTTAGACAAAATCAAAAATTCTTTCAGAGGGTAGGAAGTATGAGTAAAAAAATTGCATTATTTTTATTTACGTTTTTATTAATGGCGTCACCGGCTATGGCTTCAAAATTGCCCGATGATTTATGGAACTACATTAAAACCGAAATTCCCGGCTCAAGCCAGCGTTTTGACTCTGTTATAGTTTTGCCGGACAAGAATTTATATATCCCGCTTTATCCCGCACAAAAAAGCGATCATCAGGCAATTCAGGTTGAATATACTTACCCGAAAAGCGGTTCATTGAAATCGCTTCCCGAGGTTGTTATTTTTAATGATAATTTTGTTTTGCTTAAGGCTTTCAAAGATAAAAAGGGCCGTTTTAGCGTTACTGCAAACGAGAATTTGCCGGCAAAAGTGCGCTTGGGTGTAATGCCGCAAGATATGCTTGTGCCTGTCGGGCTTGTTATTCCCGAGAGTTTAAAACTCGTTATGGGTAACCTTGATATACCACAACCCGGAGATGACACCGTTTTAAGCGGTGAGGTTGATCTTGTTGACAAAAAGATAGACAAAAAAGCTCAAAAATTCACACCGTTGGTGGAATTGAGCGGTAAAAAATATTTTGTTTCAACAAATTCTTCAAAATTTGTCTATGTCTATGATTCGGCTTCAAAAGAACCGCTTTATGAGTTGAAATTGAATTCCCTCCCGTCAAAAATTCTCGCTTCAAATAATACAAAATTCGCACTCGCGCTTTATTTTTCAGACAAAACCCTTGAAGTGCTTGATTTAGATTCAGAACGCGTTGTAGAAAGAATTACTCTGGAAGGAACACCAAAAGACGCTGAAATCGACACCGTTAATGATTTGGTTTATGTTACTTCCGCTGAAGCGAACAAAATTTATGCCATAGATTTAAAGTCTGCAAAATTAGTAAAAGAAATTACACTTGAGCAAGCACCGAGCAAAATCGGAATTTCAAAAAGCGGCAAAGTTCTTTCTTTCATTGACTATAAAACAAACGACCTCTATGTTATGCGCCTTGAGGGGGATGAATATGTTGCGCGTTATTTAGACAAAACCTCAAACCTTTCAAAGATTTTGGTGGATGACGCAAACGTTTACACAATTTCAAGAAGTTCAAACCAATTAAATATTTACGATATTGAAAGTGCAAAGTTAAGCCAAGAACAAAAAACAAGCACAAAGCCGATTGACGCACTTATTGAAGATGGCAAAATTTATATTCTTTGTGCAAAAGACGGTATAGTTGATGTTTACGGGCTTTCTGAACGCAAAATGCTTAAAACTTCAAGGCTTGATAGCAGCGCTTTTTATTCAAAAATCACCAAAATTCCCGGTCAAAAAAATGCCCTTGTAACCGGTGTTGGAGGAAACGGCTTCTTGCTTTTTGATCTTGAAAATGCAGTTGTTACAAAAAAACAACCGTTTGAACATGATGTTATGAACCTGATTTTGATTGACAAGTAATGTACGATATTTGCCCAAAAATCGACCAATTCGACCCAAATGTTCAAGAAGTTTTTCTTGAACTTGAAAAAACACAAAGCGAATTTTGGAACCTTGACCGTTCAAGCGCCAACTTTTTAAACATGTTAATTAAAGCGCACGATTCAAAAGACGCACTTGAATTGGGTACTTCAAACGGATACAGCGCCATATGGCTTGCTTCAGCATTAAAGGCAACCGGCGGAAAGCTTACAACAATTGAATTTTGGGATAAGCGCCAGAACATCGCAATTGAGAATTTTAAAAAATGCGGTGTGGATGATATTATAACCCCGCTTCTAGGTTCCGCTTTCCCGATTTTAGAGAAAATGAACTCCGAGGGCAGGAAATTTGATTTTGTTTTTGTGGACGCGAATAAGCTTGAATATTTAAAATATTTTGAACTTATTCATCCGATGCTTCTGTCGGGCGGGCTTTTGTTGTGTGATAATATAACTTCGCACGCTGAAAAAGTTAAACTTTTTATGGATAAAATTACTAGCCACGAGGAGTACCAAAATCAACTTTTGACCTTTCCGGGCGGGCTTTTGATGTCAATTAAAAAAAATAGTACTAAGAGGTAAGTAAGTATAAAAAATTCTTGCTATAATGTTACTGTAATGAAAAAACTATTGTTAATTTTAATAATGTTCTGCACATTTTATAGCGCAAGCTTCGCGCTTGAACCGGTTACAGTGCAATTAGGCGCGATTGAAACTTCTTTGTGGGGTTTTGAATACAAAAAAGAAAACGAACAAACAAGGCTAAAACGTATTGAAGATACGGTTTTTGGCGAGGTTGATACAAAAAAACCAACCCAGGAGCGTATTAATAAAATTAATACGGCACTTGGCCTGGAGAGCAATGCTTTAGCGGAAAATGTTCAAAAGGACCTTGATGAAGTTGAGTCTTCCGATGTCAACTATCCGGTTGTAGATAAATTGGAAACAGAGTTTCTGAAACAAAATTACCCCAAGGACACAATTTATGCACGTCTTGAAAGGCTTGAAGTTCGTTTGTATGGCGCAAAACAATCCGGACAGTTAAATGAACGCGTAAGCAAGCTTGTGGAGTCGTCTTCGGCTTCAAAGATGACATATTCACAAGAAGATTCACCATATTCTTACTCGCAGCAGCAACCAAACAGAGCTATGCAAAGCTTTAACCCTTATGATAACGATTCGTATTTGCAAATTTCAGGACTTGAAAATTCTCTTTTTGGAAAAACCTATGGGCAAGAATCAATGGATGTCCGTCTTGACCGTTTAGAGAAAAAGATTTTTCAGCGCAGTTTTTCGGCTGACGATGAATTTACTCGTCTTCAAAGACTTCAAGCTGCTTCAACTGCTAAAAATACAGCGAAATATTACGACAGCAACAAGTTTCAAAAATATGCCTCAACCGGCATGCAGCTTGGCACGTTTATCTTAATGATTTTGGCGTTTATCCTCTAATTGTGGTAAAATGCCCCTGTACTATATTTGGATAGAGGCATGCAACAAGATTTAGAAAAACTTTTCAAAGAGGGTATTGAGAAAAATACTCCTGAAAACGTTAAAAACGATAAAATTTTTAATTATTTAGATACGGGCAAGTTTAGCTTTAGGCTGACACGCGAACATGTGGAAAGCTTAAACCTGAAATCGTGGTTTAATGGCTATAAAAAAGAGGCTCTTGTTTCAACCGCAGGAATCAGGGGGCCGCAAAACATTTTATACCCGCACGACACGCGTTTCCCGATTAATACAATCGGAATAACCCTTGCAACACTTGCCAAGGCGCTTGTTTTAAGGGAAAAATACGAAGGCAAAAAACTCGTCAAACTTTGCGGGCGCGAAG
>JAVBQM010000062.1:0-21398 GCA_031549065.1 Candidatus Gastranaerophilales bacterium
TCAGCTTTTAATTTTTTCATTGCGCTAACTATTTCACTAAAAGCAGGGTCGACCTTTTTGTTGCATTTGATTTTGAAACAGACATCCTCAATCGCTTTTAATCTTGCCACATCAGCGCCCATAATTTGCAATTCAGCAAGGTGCCCGCTTTTAAGTAAAAAGATTATATGCATTGCAAGATAGCCTGTTTCTTTTTCTTTCTCTGCAACAGCGGGGGCTTGCCCTTTTTTTTCTGCTGTTTCTGCAAGTTTGTTCACTTTTGGGGTTTTTACATATTCATATTTCTTGCGCTCGCTAAGGTTGTTAGGGCGATAACTTGTGATTTCAACAACTTTTAATTCCCCTCGCTTCACAGCTTCGGTTATTCTTGCTACAACAGCGTCACCTTCGTCTGAAGTTGCACTGTTTAATATAACCCTTGCTCTTACAAGGTCGTCTATTTTTTCCACTGCTTCCTTTTTTGATCTAATATGTTTTGAAATCATTTTTTCTCTAATGCTCTGCATCGGTTTTCTTTGAACATCTAAAGAGGCGATTGGTCTTTGCGGATTGTTATCATCAACAATCAAATTTTTCAAATATTCTTCTAAAACCAACCTAAAGTGCTCGGTTGGGTAATAAACTTCATCATAAAGTTTTGCAGGAATGACTCCGGCGCCATGGGCATAGTCTTCGGGTTTGATTGTTTTTGTGCTGATATCTGAATTATTACCTTTTACAAAAACATCTCCACCAGGGCTGCCTGCTTCGTCTGGGCTTCTGTGGTGCTTATGCCCTCTGTTTGTAAAATTTATACTGTAACAACTGATTGCCGGTATGAAACTTATTTTCATTTATTCTTTTACCTTCCAGAACACTAAACCCTATAAAACACAAGAAGGATTTTTTTTGACTTTGTAATTTGTGCCGTTAAAAAAAGATTATGCAAAGTTTAATTGTTGAAAATTTTATTAATATTTTTCAAAGAAAATTTCAGTGTGTACATAAAAATGCGCTAACCCACGCAAATGAAGGTTATTGCCCCGATTGCGGCGCTTATTTAAAAAAGTATTTTTATATTATTCGTTGTGCCCATTGCGATATTAAACGAGTGGGTTCAAAAAAATTCGACAAATTTTCCACAGAAACGCATTTTTGTCAAAATTGCGGCGGACAGGAATTTTACGTGAATAAGCTTGAAAAAATCAGCTTTATTGATATTAGCTATGCGATTCATTCAAAAGAACTTGTGGAATGCGAAAACGAACTTCGTGCATTATTTTCCCAGATTTGGGTTGAAAATAAAGAAGAAATGGCCGCTCAAAGTATTAGATTAATTGCAAGTAGGGTTTGAAATCCTTGCCCAAAGTGTTATAATTGGTAGACGCAAAAAGGGGCAAATATGGAAATTAAATTTAAAGAGTTGTTAGAGAGTGCGAAATCGGCGTGCAAAAATTCCTATTCACCCTATTCGTTTTTTCCGGTGGGCGCTTGTGTTTTGTTCGACAACGGGAACACTTATTGTGGAACCAACATAGAAAATTCAAGCTATGGTTTGACTCTTTGCGCAGAGAGAAGCGCAATAGCATCAGCAATTTCAGCGGGCGAGAAGGGAAAAATAGTTGCAATTGCAATATATTCTTGCGCGAGAAAACTTTGCTACCCTTGCGGGGCTTGCCGCCAATGGATTAGTGAATTTGCGCAAAATGATGATATTAAAATTATTTTAGAAGACAAGGGCGGTTGCGATAATAAGGGCGGCAAATGCGACCAATGTGGCGATGAAGAGTGCGGAGAGCCGAAAATTTTCACATTGAATGAATTATTGCCGCACACGTTTATGCTTTAAGCTACATTCTCTCGGGCGCTGAAACCCCGATTAACTTCAACACTATTCCCATAACGGTTTTAGTGCAATTTACAACGCAAATACGCATAGCGGTTTCGTTTTTATCTTCTGTTAAAACGCGGTTGTAATTGTAGAAATGGTGGAAATCGCCCGCAAGTTCGCTGGCATATTTACAAAGCAAATATGGTGCTTTTAAACGCGCAATAGCTTCAATGACTTCATTAAATTCTTCTAATTTTAAAATTAGTTTTTTGAAACTTGGGTCGACGTCGTTCGATTTTGGCAGTGTGGGCGGGGTTTTTAGTGCCGCTTCAAATTCGTTTTGTGTTAAAAATGGCGCCAATTCTTTTTTATCAACCGTGTCGAATCTTGTTTCAATTGCTTTTCTTAAAATCGAACAACAGCGCGCATAAGCATATTGAACGTAGAAAACGGGGTTTTTATCGCTCTGGCTTTTGGCTAAATCGATGTCAAAATCAAGCATTGTATCAATCGAGCGCATTAACATCCAATAGCGAACGCCGTCTACTCCGACCTCGTCAATTAAATCCTCAAGCGTTACCATTGTTTTGCGCTTGCCCATTCTGACTGCTTCGCCGTCTTGAATAATGTTCACAAGCTGCCCTAAAAGAACCG
Source organism: Candidatus Gastranaerophilales bacterium (assembly GCA_031549065.1). Lineage (GTDB taxonomy): Bacteria > Cyanobacteriota > Vampirovibrionia > Gastranaerophilales > Gastranaerophilaceae > JAVBQM01. Next base: position 2,465 of record JAVBQM010000062.1, read on the forward strand.
TTACGCAATTCGGGTCGCCGCCAAGAGCCTCAACAGAAGCTTTTATGCGGGCAATATAGCCGTGGTGGTCCGCGCCCCAGATGTTAATCAACTCATCCGAACGTTTTAATTTGTTATAATGGTAAGCTATATCGGCCGTTAAATAAGTGTTTGCTCCGTCGGCTTTTTTAATAACCCTATCTTGAACATCCCCAAATTCGCTCGATTTAAACCAGGTTGCGCCCTCGTTTTCATACAAATACGGAGCCAGTTTTTCAACAGCAGTTTCAACTTCGCCGTTTTTGTAAAGATCGCTTTCAGGGAAAAACAAATCGAAATGAACGCCGAATTGTTCAAGCAATTCTTTTTGTTGACGGAGCATTTCAATCTTTGCGTACTCTGAAAAATCTTCGCTTGAATTTTCTTCGATGTATTTTTTAGCACATTCGATTAAATAATCTCCGCGGTAAGAATCTTCAGGCATTTCGATTTTCTCGCCCTTAAGTTCTCGAACCCTTAATTCAAGGGACATTCCGAGCTTATCAATTTGATTTCCCGCATCATTAATATAAAATTCTTGAAAAACATCATAGCCCGCAAATTTAAGAGCATCCGAAAGCGATGAACCAACCGCGGCCCAGCGCCCGTGGCCAATGTGGAATGGCCCTGTGGGGTTAGCGCTAACATATTCGATGTTTACTTTTTTATTACCGCCGAGATTTGTGCGGCCGTAATTTTCGCCTTTTGAAGCGACTTCATTTAAAATGTTTTGCAAAAATTTTGTGCCGAGTTTGAAATTAATGAACCCGCCCGCAACGCTTACAGTGTAGTCATTTTCGGGTAGCTGTTCGATGATTGCACTCGCAATCTGCGGCGGTGCAATTCGCGCAACTTTCGCCAGCGATGAAATGTTTATTGCAAAATCGCCAAAATCAGGGTTTTTGGGTTTGTCGCAAAAAAGCTCTCCCTCAAAGTCTTTCATCTCGCCTAATTTACCTGCACGTGCCGATAAATTTATGGCCTCTTTTGTAATTCCAATAAAATATTCTTTTAACATGCGAGTATTTTACCCCAAACATGATACAATTGATGCATGGAGAAATTGAAGATAGCGCTTGGTTCTGACCATGGCGGGTACAATTTAAAAGAGGCAGTGAAAGCACATTTAACGGCGCAGGGTTATGAAATCAAAGATTTTGGCACACATTCAACAGAAAGCTGTGATTATCCCGTGGTGGCAAAAGAAGTCGCAAACGCGGTGGCAGCGTGGAATGCGCCTGGGGCGCCCGCTCACGCACAGAAATTTGACCGCGGAATTTTGGTTTGCGGAACGGGCATTGGAATGAGCATTGTCGCAAATAAAGTCGAAGGAATTCGCGCCGCGCTTGTTGAAAACACATTTTCTGCCCAAGCCACGCGCGAACATAACGATTCAAACATTCTTTGCCTCGGTGAGCGCGTTTTGAAAACAGACTTGGCACTCGAAATTGTGGACATTTGGCTAAAAACCGAATTTGAAGGCGGAAGGCATCAAAAAAGATTGGATATGGTAGAGTAGGTACGAGCCAACTATTTTTTCTCAAACTCGGCTAAAAATTCGGCAGGGGTTTGGCCAAAACCGCTTGCAATTTTAACTAAATTTTGTAAGCTGATTTTTCTTTTGTTATTTTCATACCTGCTTAAAGTCGCAGGCTCTATAAAGTTCTTATACGCAAATTCGCTCAGAGATAAGCCTGTTTTGATACGTTTTTCTTTGATATATGAAGATATTTTTTCATAGCGTTGCATATTGGTAATTATGAACTATAATTATGTAAATATTTTACCAAATGGTAATAAAATCAAGGGAGTCAAACATGCAATTCATAAAGCAAAACGAAAACAACAATTATGAAATGACCGAAGAACAATATGCTGAAATTCAGGACGCTATGCACAATATCGGGGTTTTGCTTGAAATAATGTATGATTATTGCGATTACAACAATGAAAATGTGAAAATTTACCCCCTAATTACAATGGTGGAACAACTCAAAACAGAAAAGAGAAAAATCACCGAAAAGTTTTAATTGGCCCAGCGCGAAGTATTCATGCTACTATTTAATTATGTATGGTTTTAATTTCAAGCTGGACGACTTTCAAAAAGAGGCGGTTGAACACATTCAAAACGGCAAAAGCATTGTGGTTTGCGCCCCAACGGGTGCGGGAAAAACTTGCATTGCCCAAAGTGCAATTCATTTAGCCCTTGAACAAGGCCACAGAATTTTTTACACAACCCCGCTGAAAGCTCTTTCAAACCAAAAATTTTACGATTTTTCGCGCCTTTACGGCGAAGATAAGGTCGGGCTTTTGACTGGCGACACGACAATTAATCGCGGCGCTCAGATTGTTATTATGACGACTGAAGTTTTCAGAAATATGCTTTATGGAACGACCTTCGGTTCCCTTAAAGACAACCTTGAAAACGTGAAATATGTTGTTCTCGACGAAGTTCACTATATGAACGATGAACAACGCGGTACGGTTTGGGAAGAGAGCATAATTTATTGCCCGACAAACATTCAAATTATCGCGCTAAGCGCAACTGTTGCGAATTCGGCGCAATTGACGGGTTGGATTAACACGGTTCATTCAAAAACCGAACTTGTTTACACAGATTTTCGCCCGGTGCCTTTGAGATTTAATTATTTTGACAGCTCACAGCCGCACAACATCTTACCGTTGTTGACGCCCGAAGGGCAATTGAACCGTAAAATTCGCCCGGAATCAAGATTTAAACATTTTAAAAGTTCAAAAGGCCCAAGAAACCCTGTGACAGACATTGTTTTGGCGCTTAACGATAAAAAAATGTTACCCGCGATTTATTTTACATTTTCAAGAAGAAAATGTGATGAAAACGCGAAAAAGTGCGTCGGGCTGAACCTTTTAAGCGGTGAAGAATACGCAAAAGTTTGTGAAATTGTTGAAAATTATATTGCCGAAAACCCTTATTTAGACAACAACCCGCACATAGAACTTCTTAAAAGCGGTGTTGCAAGCCACCATGCGGGTCTTCTTCCCGGGTGGAAAGTTCTTGTGGAACAGCTTTTTCAAAAAGGCTTAATCAAGGTTGTTTTTGCAACTGAAACGCTCGCGGCGGGGATTAATATGCCCGCCAGAACAACGATTATAAGTTCTGTTTCAAAGCGCGGAGATAACGGCCACAGAATGTTAACGGCGAATGAGTTTTTGCAAATGTCAGGCCGTGCCGGGCGTCGCGGAATGGATGAAGTGGGTTATGTTGTTGTGGTTGGAACGCCATTCCAATCACCCGAAGAAGTGGCAGAACTTGCAACAAGCGGAGCAAACCCATTGGAAAGTAAATTTTCGCCAAACTATTCAATGGTTGTAAATTTGCTTCAAAGGTTTTCACTGGAAGAAGCCAAAGAATTAATTTTTAAAACATTCGGCTATTTTTCAAGCAATTGGCGAATTGAGCCGCTTATTAAAGAGCTTCAGGAGTATGAGCGCAAAATTAATGCAGCGCAAAATTACCCTTGCGATTCTAAGCATAGCGCGGCCGATTTAGCGGAATTTCAAAAATGGAAAAATATGTACGTTGAATATCGCACCATTTTTAAAACTCTGAAACGCCAGGCGGCGGCTAAAAAACAACCGCTTTCAAAAGAAGCTCAGGAAATCGCGCAAAAATCGAATGAATTTAGAAAAAAAATGGAAAAATTCGGCTGTAACACTTGCAAACGTTATTCAAACCACCGCAAAGAACTTGAAGTAATTGAACGATATGCCAAAAAATCGCGCAAATTGCAAAAAGAAATCGAATTTCAAAAAGATATTTACTGGAATAAATTTATTGCGCACAAAAATATTTTGGAAAAAACCAAAAATATTGAGGAAGATTTCCCGACCCAGCGCGGCAAAACGCCTATGGGATTGCGTTGTGAGAACGAACTTTATTTGGCAGAAATTATCCACTCCGGTTTATTTGAAGATTTAACACCGACAGAATTAGCAAGTGTTGTTTGTGCGCTTAGTTGCGAGCCTTTGCGCATGCAAGACGGCGCCATAACACACCCGCCAAGCCAAAAAGTAAGAAAAACGCTTGGTCAAATTCGCGACATTCAAAGGCGCATTTTCACCCTCGAGCGCGATGAAAATGTTGAAAACCAAATGAATTTGAATTCGCACTTTAGTTCATTGATGGAAAATTGGGTGGGTGAAAATCTTGCTGAAGTCCGCCCCCCGTCTGAAGTTTGGGATGAAATGTTTGCGACTGATGATGGCGTGGATTTCTCGCAAGGGGATGTTGTTCGTGCGTTCAAGCGCACAATTGATGTTTTAAGGCAGTTAACGACCGTTGAAAATGTGAGCGATGAGGTTTCTCAAAACGCCAAAATCGCAATTCGGGCAATAAATAAAGAGCCTATCAACGTAGATTAAAGGTTGTCTAGAGCAGCCAGTTTGCTCCCAGCTGGAAGCCCACACCTGTGCGGCCGCCATTTCTCATTACAATCTGGCAATAGGCGATAAGCCTTTCTTTGAATGTTTTCATTCCGCCAATGCCATATTCAATGTAGCCGTGTCGCATTCTGATATCAGGAAGATGTTCGCCGTTAGCGGTTACAGATAAACCATCGTTGATGTTGTACATATACATTGCTGTAAGATATAAGCTCCAAGTATCTTTGTTATAAATTAAGTTCAAGTTAGGGGCAACGTTGATGCCGTTGAAATAGCCTTGTTGTACGTAAGGAGTGCCGTTTTGCCCGCCCCAAGCTTGTTTACCGAAGAGGTTATAATTAATCATTACGCTTGGCTGAAGAATCAAATCCCTCCTAAGGCGGAAGTTATATGCCGATTTAGCGGTTGCACCTGCAAACCAGTTGCCGACTGTGTCTTTATTATTGGCGTTATTAATTTCATTACCATAGCCGCCCGCGTAGAGTAAAACGGATGTAATAAAATCCTCTTTTATTACTGTTCCCATAAAGCCTCCCTGGCCGCCATTTTGGTAGGTGAGAACATCCCCATAACCTTGCCTTGCTCCGTTGTAACCCACAAAAGCAGTAGGAATAAACTTCCAGCCTCTTTTTAACCTTTTAGCCGGAAAATCGACACCTAAGATGCTTCCATATGTTGTTGAGTTAACTTCCAAACCTTGAGTTAAAGACAATCTTTCAATGTTAACATAATTTTTAAGCCAAACGCTTCCTTCTTCGACGCTGTATTGGTAAGGGCCGAAGTCGCCCCCGCTTGCGTATTTGTTTCTGTTGTTGTTAACGGTTTTATTATTCATGAAAGAATCAAGATAAATATGGTCAAACAAAATGTTTGTAACGATTGTTTGGTTTTGTTTAATAGCTTGAGTTGCAGACGCACTATCGTAGATATTTTTGTTTATTGGGTCGCTATCTCTAAATAAACGATATTTGCCTTCTCCTAATGAAGTCAAGCTGTATTTATAAATTGGCGTTATAACCTTATCTTGAGTTGCACTAAAACCATAGTTCGATATATCCCCTTCAAAGACCGGTAGTATGATTTCCTGGTCAACAGGAGCTGATGTGAAATTAAAGTTGCTAACGTTTAATGTTCCATCACCTGTGCCTGAAGCAATAACAAATTTGTCTGAAGTTTTCGCTATGCCATTAGCGTTAACATTGAAATTATTGTTACCAACCGCTTTGAAATTAGCGATGTTGAAAGTATTAACAGTATTAAGAGGGTTAGCGGTGTTTACTGTTGCGCCGTCCAAATTCAAATTCTTAATTCCCACAGAAGGGGCGCTTTGCCATAATTGGACAGTAGAATTGCTGATATTATTTGTCCCGTCAAACATTTCGCCGTGGACAGTTGTTGTGCCTGCGGTTTGATTAAAGGTGCCCGTAAATGTTTTGAATTTAGCGTCCACACCTTCTTTTCCGAGGACAAGTTCGTTGTTGCTGTTGTGGTTAATTACAGCGTCAGATTTTTCATTTGCAATACCGGATTCAAAAACAACCTTACCTGAATCGCCTTTGATGTTTAAGCTTGCTTTATTGCCGCCCATGTAAATATCATTTAAACCTGTTGAATCGGTGTTTCCGGTAAATTTTGTTGTACCGCCATTTGTAGTTATATTGATTTCAGAAGATGTTTCGCCCACTGAGCCGTAAGCCACAACACCGTTATTTATGGCACCGCCCTTGCCATTGGTTGCGCTGTTGCCTTCAAACCTTACGCCATCACCGATTTCCACTTTTGCTGCAACGTCTTCTCTATAGTATTGGTAGCCTTCTATCGCCTGATTGTGAATTGCTCCGCCATCTTGACTTGCGCTGTTGCCTTCAAAAACTGTGTTATCGCCGATTGTTACTTCTGAAACAGCACCCTGACCGGTGGCGTTGTTGGAAATCGCACCGCCGGAGCCGCCTAAGCTGTTATTATTTTTAAAAACCACGTTTTTGCCGATTGTTGTTGTTGCTGTGGCTTCTCCCGGTGCTGCAGCGTAAAGGCGGGGTCCCATGATTATCATAATTTTATTTTCGGCCTGGTTATAAATAGCTCCACCACCGTTTTTTCCGCTGTTGCCTTCAAAACGCGCGCCATCGCCCACTGCCATTGTTGCTGTGGCATTTCCGCTTCCGGCACCGGCGTAATTATAAACCGCGCCGCCCTGTTGTTTTGAGCTATTGCCTTCAAACTGTGCGCTGCCCATTGATGTTATTGTTGTAGAATGCCCATAGCCGTTTGTGTATACGTCGTTATAAACCGCGCCACCGCTAGTAGTAGAGCTGTTACTTTCAAAAATTACATTATTGCCGATCGCTATTTCGGACCCCCCGCTAACTGTAGATAATTCAATATATCTTCTTATTGCGGAAGCCTTACCGGCCGAGGCCGTAAAATTTTTCATTGTGATATTGTCAATGCTTATTTTTTTATTTGTTGAACTGTAGTCGTTGTAATAAAATCCGTTGCCTGAATTTAGTCCGTCAAGAATATGGTTGTTGCCGTTTATTGTTAAGTCATCGGCTTGCCAATTGTGGATGTCTAAATCACCGCTCAAGTTGTTTGTGATGTTTATTGTTCTTGGATTAGCAATCTCGTTCAAGCGGTTTTTAAGCTCAATTATTGTTCCGGCATCAACAGTATCAGCAAATGCTATAGTATATTGTGTTAAAAAAAATGTAACAATGATTGCCAAAATACGCACAAACTTTTTCATGCTTGATGCTCCATAAAAACTATTTTATCCAAACTATTCTTGCTTCTTAATTATAAATATTGTTCCCAAAAATTTAAATACATAACATAATTGACTTGTTTCTTTTATAATTTGATACTAAAATTGTTAATGTTTGTTAATTTTTTTGATTAAAAAATTCAACTATTTAATGGGATTGTTTTTTTATTGTAGTATTATATAATTGTAAAAATTATTCCAAAAAATGTATCACAAAAAACCTTATAAGGAGGACTATGAGTTGGCGATAACAGCACCTATGAAGTTGGAAGCCTTGAAGAAGGCAGGGGACGACCCCGCACCAAGAACTTATCTTGGAAGACACGTACTAGCAGAATTTTTTGAGTGTGACTCTAACGTTTTGAACAACCCGGAATTAGTGGAAAAATATATGGTTGAAGCTGCCCTTGAGTGCGGCGCGACAATTGTTCAAAAATGTTTTCATCTTTTCGCACCTCACGGTGTTTCAGGAGTCATTATTATTTCAGAAAGTCATCTTGCAATTCACACTTGGCCCGAATTAGGCTATGCTGCGGTTGATTTATTTACTTGCGGCGAAGCGTGTGACCCTAAAGTTGCATATGAATATCTGAAAAAATGTTTTAACTCAAAAGATGCAGATTTCAAACAATTGAATCGTGGAATTTTGGACGATAAAAACCTCAGCGTTGAACATACGCCGTTTTGCATCGCTTCTTAGAATAGATTTATAAATGATACTATTTGCTTATCAAAACGTTCGTTTTGATGTAGAATTGTGGCATGCCTAAGTTATTTTTTGAGGACATGAAAGAAGCGTACCTGGATGAAGTATTTAAAATCGAGGAAGTTTCTTACGGTGAACACCATTGGAGCAAGGATTCTTTTCGAACTGAAATTAAAAACAGCGTTTCAAACTATGTTTGCGCATTTTTGGATGATGAAACAGGGAAAAGAGTTTTAGTAGGCTATTGCGGCATGTGGCAGATTTTTGAAGAGGCGCACATAACGACTTTGGCCATTCACCCGGATTACCGTGGCAAAAAAATTGCCCAAGCGCTTTTAATTCACATGTTTGAAAATCTTTACAAGGAAAAAATTAAGTTTGTCACGCTTGAAGTAAGAATCTCGAACACTGCCGCCATTAAACTTTATGAAAAATTCGGTTTTAAAAGCCTTGGGGTAAGAAAAAAATATTATCAAAATAACAATGAAGATGCGCTTATAATGTGGACAAACAACATATTTTCAGAAGAGTTCAAATCGTTATATAATAAAATTAAAGAAGAAGTTGAAAGCGCAAGCCGGTGCGAAGACGGCGGGTCCGATCAGCACTCGACGAATAGCACTACGATGGCGACGTGGGACGAAGTCCCTCAGGAGCAAAAATACGAATGAACAAACGACTTAGAGCGCAATATCAAAAATTTGTTTATAAAGACCAGCAAACGCCTTTTAGCGTGGGAACTCTTTGTGTCGTACTTCTTTGCCTTCTGGGGCTCGTTGTTGCAACTTTCACGCAAGTGGACATCAGCCATTTTTGGTTTGCAAAAGGCGGCACAGGTGGAGTTGTTGTTAAAACTTACCCCTATGTTGCGCAAATTCCTATATTGCTTGGAGTTGTCGGCGTTCTGGGAACACGTTTCAGTCTTGTGACAGTGTTTTTGTATGTTCTTATAGGCCTTTTTTTATGGCCGGTTTTCGCACTCGGCGGAGGCTTAGGGTATGTTAAAACACCTCTTTTTGGTTATATTTTAGGCTATTTCCCTGCTGTTGTAATTGCAGGCACTCTTCTTGCAAAAGGAAAAACTTTTAAGACTGTGCCTTTGGCCGCTCTTTGCGGAGTCTTGGCAATTCATTTGTGTGGAATTTTATACACAGTTGTTCTGGGGGTTTTTAAATTTGTTGACCTGAACACCGTGTTTAGCGCTGTTTTGGCCTCAACATGCACAAAAATTTCGTATGATTTTATTGCCTCTATTCTGGCCCTTTTAATTTCGATTCCCGCAAAGTATGTCTTGTGGATTGCTATGGATAACGGTTCTGATGCCAGAAGAAGAAAGCGCCGCTTAAAAAAGAAAGCTGTTGTTGAACCTGCTCTTTGAGCGTTTATTGAAGCACTCCCCAGATGTTTATGTCTAAACGGCTATTATTAAATTGTTCCAATTTAATTAAATTTTAAATATGAAGAAAAATTTAATTATTTTTGCGCTTGGTTTAAGTTTGCTTTGCACTGCCGCGTGGGCCGATAAAATCTCGGGCACAGTGAAGCAAGATAGTTTTAGGGACCGCAATCGGGTTGTTGACGCGGTTACCGGAGCGCCCGTTGCAGGCGCGACAGTGAATATTCCTTCGAAAAATTATAAAGTTAAAACCGATGCGAACGGTCATTTTGACTTAAAAACAGATATTGGCAACAACGCAATTTTATCAATTGAAAAACAAGGCTATAGGCCGTTTTCAATAACAATAGGACAAGAGGCCGCAAAAAACCCGCTTACACTGGGTATTGAGCAAGCGAGAGCAACAGATTTAACAATTGAAAACGAACTTTGCCATCTTGGTGACGACCTTTTTTCTGACAATTCCGCAAACTCTTACCAGTTTAAGGGAAAAGCAGTCGGACCTTTTTATTCTAAAGATTTTGACCTAAAACCCCCAGGCACCGGCGAAGTTACGGTTTTGATTATAGGTTCAATTATTGGTCTTGACACAAAAATGGCGAGGGAATTAGGCCAAAATAAGCTCGCGACAATATATTCAAGCCCGGCAGAAGTTTTTTTTAACGGCCAAAAAATCGCAGAATTGCACATAAATGGTGACAATCAAGAAATTGCAATACCAAGTTCTTTAATCAGATCGAATAAAAATAATTTAACAATCAAAACGGGTCGGAACCTTTTCCAGCATACCTATATTGATTATGATGATATTGAAATTATGAATTTGCGCGTTGAAACAAAGTCCAAACCGGTTTATGCTGACGCGAATTAATTTGTGCCAACTATGGTACAATTAACGAATGATTGAACCGAAGAAAAATCTGCAAAATAAACCCGTTTATAACACAGAATTGTTTTTTGATGAAGAAATTTTGAAGCTTGACGCTAATGAAAATCTTTGCGGCGCAAGCCCTAAGGTGTTTGACGTGTTAAAAAATATAGGGCGAAAAGGTGTTAATTTTTACCCCTGCTACGGCGAGTTTTTAACCGAGCTATCGAAAAGTAACGGTTTAGATATGGAATTTTTCCTCCCGACAAACGGGGGCGATGAAGCCATAAGCGTGATTTTTAATACATACCTTGAAAAAGGTGATAACGTTGTTTCTTTTGCGCCGACTTTTGTTATGCCCAAAATTTATGCCGAAGTTTGTGAGTGTAATTTTATTACGGTTGGATATGACAAAAAATGGGAATTTAATGCCGATAAACTTATAAACTGCGTTAACGAAACAAAAAATGTTAAAGTTGTTCACCTCACATCGCCGAATTCGCCTACCGGTGAAGTGGTTTCGCGCTCGGATGTTGAAAAAATCCTTAAAACTTTTCCCGATAAACTTGTTCTGCTCGATAATGTTTATATAAATTTTGGCAAAAACCAGCCTGATTATGTGAGTTTAATTAAAAAATATAATAATCTTTTTATTGTGAAATCTTTTTCAAAAGACTATGCCCTCGCGGGTTTGCGCCTTGGTTATGTCATTACAAGCCCCGAGAATATAAAGCAAATGAAAAAAGTAATTTCACCGTATTCTGTTAATAATATTGCTTTAACGGCAGGGATTGCAGCGCTTCGCGACAAAAAGTATTTCGAAAAAGTTAAAAAAGAGGTTCTTGAAAATAAGGCAAAACTCATTGCTGCGCTTAAAAAAATGGGTTTTAAGCCATACAAAAGCGAAACAAACTTTGTTCTTTGCGATTTTGGTGCTAAGGCAGATTTTATTTTTAACAAGCTCGTAAAATCAAAAATTTCTGTGAAACGTTTTAGCGGCGAAGATTTAGAAAACCACTTCAGAATTACGGTGCCCGATAAAGCAGGGTTGAAAAAACTTTTGGCTGCCTTTGAAGTGCGCAATTTGCTTGTGTTTGACCTGGATGGTGTTGTGTTTGATGTTAGAAATTCTTATCGCAAAGCAATTGAAAAAACCTTTAAACATTTTGCACGCAAGAGTCTCGCACAAGGGGAAATACAGGAAGCGAAAAATCTTGGCGGGCTTAATTGTGACTGGGATTTAACAAAATATTTACTTGAAAAAAACGGTGTTGAAGCGGGAATGCCCGAAATAATAGAAGTTTTCCAAAATCATTTCTTTAAAAAACAAGGTAATTCTATGGGGCTGATTGATGAAGAGAAACTTCTTTTGAAAGATGCGACACTCAAGAAATTAGCGCAAAAGCATGATTTGTGCGTGTTTACTGGCCGCCCGAAGTCCGAAGCGCTTTATTCACTTGAAAAATATGATATTTTAAAATATTTTAACCTTGTTATCGGAAAAGAAGATTTGCCCGATGATAAGCAAAAACCTTGCCCTGACGGGCTAAACCTTATAAAAGAGAAGTGCACCTATAATAAAATTTATTATTTTGGCGATACGCCGGATGATATGAAATGTGCAAAATCTGCAAGTGCAATTCCCATAGGAGTTTTGCCGCCGCAAGATAAAACCGATGCGTTTGCTGAAACCATGGAAAAACATGGTGCACTAAAAGTTTTAAAAGATGTTAATAAAATAAAGGATAGTTTATGAGAATTTCAAAACAATTAAGGGAAACCAAAGAAACCCGTATAGAACTTGAATTAAACTTAGACGGTGCTTCAAAATACGAAATTTCGACAGGTATGAAATTTTTTGACCATATGCTTGAACAATTTGCACACCACGGCGGTTTCGACCTGAAAATTAAAGTAACTTCGCACGATCTAGACCCTCACCATAGCGTTGAAGATGTCGCGCTCACTTTGGGCACTGCGTTTAAAGAAGCTTTGGGCGAAAAACGCGGCATAGTGCGCTATTCGAGTGTAATTCTGCCTATGGATGAAGCCCTTGTGTTGAGTGCAATTGACATATCCGGCCGTGCTTTTTGTGCTGTAGATGTGGATTTAAAAGATAGAAAAACCTCCGATTTTGAAACTGTTCTTTTGGCGCATTTCTTTAATAGTTTTGCGCAAAATGCAGGTCTTACGCTGCACATTAAAAAACTTGACGGCACAGACACCCACCATATCATCGAAGCTGCCTTCAAAGCCACGGCACGTGCACTTAAACAAGCTGTTTCAATTGATGCTGCTAATAAAAATGAAATACCTTCTACAAAAGGCATTCTGTAAGTGTCAAACTCATTTACAAATTGTAATCCGACCAAAAGGTGGTATTATATAGTATATGGAATCAAATAGCTCCGGGAACAGCAACAACCTTATAAATTGCCGCAAATGCGGCGCACTTTTTGTAAAAGCTTCGCGCGATATTTGCGATGAATGTTTTAAAGATGAAGTTGAATTAGCCGAAAAAGTTAAAAGTTTCATTCAATTAAGTGAAAAAATCGGCAAAGAAAAAGTTACGGTTGAAGAAATTTTGAAAGCAACCAAACTTAGCGATAAAGTGTTCGAAGACCTTTTTGAAAAAGGGCGTTTATTTTCTGTTATGTCGAAAATAACCGTTAAATGTCGGTTTTGCGCTATCGAATTTGAGTGTGATAAAAAACCCGGGTTCATTTGCCCCACTTGTGTAACAAGGTTTAGCGAGAAAAGCAAAGTTAAAAAAATTAACGATTCAAGCGAAGAAGTCAGAAGGCGCGAAAAAATCGCGCGCCAAAGAATTGCAAAAGGCCAAAAAACACGCTATGGGTTTATTCAAAATTTTGAGCTGTAATTAAGACTGTTCCAAACAAAGTTTAAAAAATTTCCAAATTCTCCAGATGTTCTATTTTTGGAGGTTTTTCGTTTAAAAGAATTGAAATTGCATCAATTTGAAAGCCGCCGTAGCGCTCCTTTCGCTCTTGAAGTTGTGCGAGGTAAGCTTGAGCGCACCCGTAAATTTTTCTCATTTTTTGCTGTCCGATAGCTTCAAACGGGTGCCCAAAATCTGTATTGGAGCGGGCTTTAACTTCAACAAAAATAATTTGCCGTCCGCGCACATCGCCGCGCTCAGCAATAATATCCACTTCGCCAAAGCGCGAAAAATGGAAATTAGTTTCTAAAATTTTATAACCTTTTTTAATAAGGTAATTTACGGCGATTTCTTCACCCAGTTTACCTTTGACTTTGTTTTTCATATAATTGATTGTATCATACGAGGGAAATAAGCATGGAAATTTTAAAAAGAACGGCGCTTGAACAAGCTGAGGCATTGAAAAAGAAGGAAATTTCGGCAGTTGAGTTGACCGAATTAACCTATAAAAGAATTAGTGAAGTTGAAGGAAAAATTAATGCGTATAACTCACTCACTAAAGAAATAGCACTTGAGAGCGCAAAAAAAGTTGATGAAAAAATTGCGAAAAATGAAGAATTACCCCTTTTGGCAGGTGTTCCGCTAGCGCTTAAAGATAATATGAACCTTAAAGATTCTAAAACCACCTGTTCTTCAAAAATGCTTGAAAATTATGTTTCGCCATATGATGCCACGGTTGTGGAAAGATTGAAAACAAATTTGGTGCCTATTGTAGGTAAAGCGAGTATGGATGAATTTGCAATGGGGTCGAGCAATGAAACCTCGATATTCGGAAATGTACACAACCCGCACAATTTAAGCAAAGTGCCCGGAGGTTCTTCAGGCGGTTCCGCAGCAAGTATTGCAAGCTTCCAATCAGCTATGGCGCTTGGGTCTGACACCGGCGGTTCGATTCGCTTACCTGCAAGCTTTTGTGGAATAACGGGCCTTAAGCCCACTTATGGTCGCGTTTCGCGCTATGGCGTGGTTGCCTTCGCTTCTTCACTTGATCAGGTCGGTTCCTTGGGCCGCTCTGTAAAAGACGTTGCGAGCCTTTATAGCATTATTGCAGGCCATGATGAAAGAGATTCAACTTCAATAAATTTACCTGTGCCCGACCCTCTAAAAACAATTGACGGTGATGTCAAAGGGCTCAGAATCGGCGTGGTTAAGGAACTTATGGGCGAAGGCGTTAGCGACGATGTTAAAACGTCAATTCAAGATGCAATCGAACTTTATAAAAAACTGGGCGTAGAAATTAAAGAAATTTCTTTGCCGTTGTTGAAATATTCAATCGGAATTTATTATATTATTGCGACTGCGGAGGCAAGTTCTAACCTTGCGCGCTTTGATGGCGTGAGATATGGCTATAGAACTCCGAATGCTTCAAACTTAATGGAATTGTATTGCAACACCCGCGCGGAAGGTTTCGGCGATGAAGTGAAAAGACGTGCAATGCTTGGTACATACGTACTTTCAAGCGGCTATTATGATGCTTATTATAAAAAAGCTCAACAGATGAGAAGGCTTATGGCGCAAGACTTTGACCGCGTGTTCAAAGAAGTTGATGTGCTTTTAACCCCGACTTGTCCTACAACAGCCTTTGACTTAGGTTCCAGAAACGAAGATCCGATTACAATGTATTTAACAGATGTTTGCACAAACTATGCAAACCTTACAGGTGCGCCGGCTTTGAGCGTGCCCGCTGGTATCGGCGTCGATAAAATGCCAATCGGTATGCAGCTTATCGGCCGTAATTTAGAAGAAGACCTGCTTTTGAAAGTTGCCTATAATTTTGAAAGAGAAACAGAGTTTCACAAGGTTTTTGCGCAAGTGTAATATAATCGCGGGGCAACAATGGCTGATAGCTTTGATTTATTAAAAAATATTGGAAGCAGCAATTTTAAAGATGAAGATTTAACTTCCGAAGAAAATCAGGAAGCAGAACCTTCAAAAGAAGTGCCGATTGCAAAAGAAGCTGTCCTCGAAACAGCACCAAATGTGGAAAAAACAGCCCGGGAAGAAGCCCCGACCGCCGAAGTTAAAGAAAAAGAGAAAGAAATAATATCTTTGCGTGACTTCAATATTTTTGACCCGAGGGGAAAACTGGGGAAAAAAGGTTATGCTTTAACGGTAGTACCGCTTTTTGCTGTAAGTTTTGCCATAAAATTTATTGCAAACAAGGTGTTGCACAACGATGTTTTATATTACGCCGTAGATATTCCATTCTTGGCGTTTGACATTATTGCGACCATAAAAAGGTTGAGGGATATAGACTGGACACTTTTTCTTGCATTTGCCTGCATTTTGCCTGTGCAATTTGCCTTAGGTTTTAATATTGTATTAATGTTTATTCCGTCGAATTTAAAAAAAGATAATTCATAAATTTTTGTAAACTTTTGTTAATAGCATTAATTTATACTTAGCATTTTTTCTTGAAAAATTCTTTTTATATAAACATATCAGGAAGGAATTTTTATGGCGGAAGTGAATGGTCTTAATGGCGCTTTAAACGCGTATAATTTGCAGGATTATAAAAATTATAATTCAGGCGCGACAATTCCCGCGGTTTTGCTGGAAAATAAAAAAGATGAATTTGTTTCCTCAGCCGCCAAAGATGGCAGTGACGACGGCAAAATTTCTTTTGTTGAAAAATTAAAACATTTTGGCAAAGGTTTAATTTCGCCCATTACTTCAATGTTTTCTTCAACTAAAAATTTAATAACAGGCGCAGCAATGATGGCAGTTGGCGGCGCTTTAATTGCAGTAACAGGCGGAGCAATAGCACCGTTTATGGTAGCGGCAGGCATTGGTTTTGGAGCTTTCCAGCTGGGCAAAGGTATAGTTAAAGCCAAGGGAGCCAAAACTGACGCTGAAGCTGAAAAGGCCTGGGAAGCAATTGGCGGCGGTACAAGCGCAATCGGATTATCCGTTCTTGGCGCTAAACAAGCGGCCAAGTCTGGCGGGTTAATTGCTGAAGGCGAAAAAGTGAATATGCTTCAAGCAGTCGGAAAGTGTTTAAAGCCGAAAAATATCAGTTCAAGTTTCAGTAAAAGTTGGGCGAATACCAAGTTATTTTTCGGTGGTAAGGCAAAACCTGTAGCAACAGCAAAAACTGAACCCGCGAAAGAGGCGGATACACCGGTTAAACCTGCAACCGAACCTGCAGCAGAAAATACAACACCTGTAGAAGCAGTAAACCCCGCAGTAGAGGGAAAACCAACCTCAATAACTAAAAAAGACGGTACGAAAATTGAGCTGGAATATAACGATAACGGAACGGTTAAACAAAGCATAATTGTTGATGCTATGGGTAGTAAAACAGTAAAAACATACAATGAAAACGGGCAATTTCAAAAAAGCGAATTGACTTGGGAAGTAAATGGGCAAAACGGCAAGACTATAACTGAACATATACATAATGCAGATGGTAGAATAGCAAGCGAGAAAATTGCTGTTGACGGTAGTCCCGATATGGAAGAAAGTTTCTTTAATTATGATGACCAAGGCAAGTATGCGGGGAAAACTGTAGAAATTAAAGAAGCAGGCGTTACAAATATCGAGCATTTTGATGCCAAGGGTGAGATAATCTCCGCACAGGAAGAACCGGTTCAGCCAACTCTTGCGGAAACGCCTGAAGTAAAACCCGCGCCAGCGCAAGCGGTTGATGCAGCTCCCAAAGCAAGTATTACAGTAGAAGAAATACTTGCAGACCCGGAAAAATTAGCGAAAATGGAAAGTATTTTACAAGACCGCAAAATTCGCTTTGACCGTGTAGACTATGCTACGGGGGAAAGCATTGGCGAAGAATTCTTCAGTGCAAATGAAATCTTAGAAAGAAGTATCCAGCCTTCTGAAATAACACCTGATAGTATGCTTTACCATGGAACAAGCGCAAAAAATAAAGCCTCGATCATGCAAGATGGCTTTGACTTAAAATGCGTAAAAAGGCAAGAGTCCGGTAAGGGAATTTACTTTTCAACAAGCGAAGGTGGTGCAACAGGCTACACAAAAGACGGCAGTGTTATTAGTGTTAAACTTGCACCCGGAAGTAAAATTGCAAGAATAAAAACCCCTGAAGATATTTACGATGGTGCATATGGACTTATACAAACTATAAAAGGCGGTGGTCTTGCAAAATTCAAACTCGAGCAAGCTTTTGGAATCGAAAGCGGGGAAGAATTAATTGGCCAATATATTGCAAATAAGTTGAGCGCTATGGGCTACAGCGGTGTAGAACTCAGTACGGCAGGTGCAGGATGTAGATATGTTGCCGTTTTCGACCCCAAAAACATTCGAATTATATCTTAGCTAAAACATTTCGCCCATACCGAATGTGAAGAAGCCTTTAGAGCGGTGTATGCCTTTAGTGTTAGACAACGGCATACCGTAATCTAAGTTGATTGGCCCTATACCCGGAATAAACACCCTAAGCCCAACACCGGTTGAAATCGCGTAGCCCGGGCGGCCGTAAATATCGTCCGTTATGAACGAATCGAATGTTTTGCCGGCGTCAACAAAGGCTGCAAGGCGGATGTTGTTTATAAATGTGTTTGTTGTAAGTCTGTCGATGAAAGGAATCGGTACGCGCAATTCAGCTGAACCCATCATAAAGCCTGTACCTGTTCCGACTTCAGATATGTTGAAACCGCGGATTGAATATGGGCCGCCAAGCGAATATGCCGCAAATTCAGGCATATTGCCATTGATTCTGCCGCCTGCTTTGGCTGTTGCAACAAAAGACGAACGTTTGCCCACAGGGATGAATTTTTTAAGTGTACCATTCAACTTACCGTAGCTATTGGAAAATCCGCTCATATTGAGTGCTTGTTCCATACTTACGTTAGCCAAAACCCCTCTGCGCGGGTTAATTGCGCTGTCGCGTGTGTCGTAAGTCAAGTTGGGAGTGAGTTTAAGGAAAAGCCCGCCCGCAAGCTGGTCTTCTCTGCGTGACCAAGGTATGTTGTGAAGGTTGTAAAGCGCCTTTATGCCTTTTTCATCGCCCTCTTTCATATTAACATTTTCAACCCCGAAAGATATTGCACCGCTGAGTGCTTTATATGCTTTAAAGCGACGTGCTAAAGTTACTTCGCCACCGAAGCGTTCTTCAATTGCAAGCGGCACTTGCCATGACCCGAAGTTTCTCATATAACCGCGTATACCAAGCGAGGTGTCTTCATTTCTAAAATATGGTTCCAGGAATGAAATTTCAGCCTGAAGGTTTCTGCGGCGCAAAATGCTTGAATCGCTCATTAAAACACCGGTACCTGCCATAAAGTTTGCGTTAATTTTTTGCCCTAAACCGCGGAAGTTGTTTTCACCAAAACCTACAGAGCCGAAAAAGCCCGAACTTGAATCGATACCAACACCGAGAGAAAGTCTCCCCGTGCGTTGTTCGTCTATCATAATTTTTACTATATATTTACCGGTATCGGGGTTAAGTTCAAGGTCGCGTTTAACATCTGAAAATGCTTGTGTGCCCATAAGGCGCATAATATCTGCGCGGGTGGTGTTTTCATTATAAACCGTACCCGGTTGAAGCAATATATTTCTTCTGACAACAAAATCTTTGGTTTTTGTAATTCCTTCTACTTGGACGTCTTCAATCACACCTTCGCTTACGGTCAGCGTTACAACGCCGTCCGGGTCATCTTGAACATCTGTCACGCGCGCTAAAATATAACCTTTAACGGCGTAAAGCTCTTGAACCTGTTCAATTGCTTCATTTAGAGTTTCGATGTTTTGAGGTTTGCCTTCCAGTTGTCTTAAAATATCGAGAATCTCACCTGTGTTCACGGTGCTGTTACCGACAATGTTGAAAT
>JAVBQM010000070.1:0-3643 GCA_031549065.1 Candidatus Gastranaerophilales bacterium
AACGTCTTTAAATAGCTCTTCAAGCTCATCAAACGTTTCGCCAAGCCCAACCATAATGCCCGTTTTGGCTATAATGCCGGTCTTTGCGACATAACTTAAAACATTGAGTGACTGTTCGTAATTCGCCATTTCTCGAGCTTTTTTGTACATGCTCTTAACCGTTTCAACGTTATGATTAAAAACGTCGGGGCATGCGGCAATAATATTGTCCAGTGCGGCTTTCGAACCGCAAAAATCAGGGGTTAAAACTTCAATCTTCGTATTCGGGCAAAGAGCGCGAACTTCATTAATTGTCGCTGCAAAGTGGTTTGCGCCAAAATCACTTAAATCATCACGCGTAACAGAGGTTATAACACAATATTTTAAATCAAGTTCCTTGACCGCAGCGGCAAGGTTTTTAGGTTCATTCGGGTCAAGCGGCATGGGGCATGCCTTTTCGATATTACAAAAACGGCAGTTTCGTGTGCAGATTTTTCCCATAATTAAAAAAGTTGCTGTGCCGGAGCAATAACAGCTTGTTTTGTTCGGGCAGCGAGCGTTGTCACACACCGTGTTTAAGTTCAAGCCGCTTAAAATTTTCCGCACTTTTTTATTAACCGGATCATCCGTGGGACAAATTTTGGTTTTTAGATGCTCAGGAAGGCGCGTATTCATTGTAAAAGCGCCTCTAAAATGCCCTCAGAAAGCGTAGGGTGCGGGAAAATAATATCTTCAACATCATCAATAGTCGCTTTAAATTTCATTAAAATTGCAATTTGCGTAATCAACGCTGAAGCTTCTTTGGAAATGATATGCGCGCCAATAATTCTACGGTTCTTATCGGTTATGATTTTTATAAAACCTTCGATATTGTTGTCGCAGTGGGCTTTGGCTAAAAACGCTACAGGTAAATTATGAATTTTGGAACCTTCGGGCGCATCTTGTTCGCGAAGCCCGATTGAAGCAATTTCCGGGGTGCCATAGACAATTGAGGGCACCGTAAGCGGCGAAATTTCTTTCATCTCATCACCTTTGTAAAGGTGGTTAAACAGGTGCTGAGCCTGGGCGGAAGCGTAATGAGCCAGTTTAATCGGTGCGCTGACATCTCCGATATTTTTACAACCTTCAATTTTGGTCGCCGACCTTCCAACCGCAACTAAAACCTTTTCAACGGCAAGCGTTTCGCCGTTAGATAGGGTTAAGCATCCACCTTGAGGGGTTTGCTCTACTTTTAAGACTTCGCAATCTTTGTAAAACTTGACCTTGGTCATTTTAAAAATGCGTTCCAGTCTTTTTGAAACATCAGAGTCGCTTGCAGGAAGAAGGCTTGGAGCCTTTTCGATTATCGTTACCTCACTGCCAAGCTTGCTAAACACCCTTGCCCACTCAATTCCTATTGCCCCGGAGCCCACAATAGCAATGCTTTTGGGTATACTTGGAAGACAAAAAAGGTCGTCTGAACTTAAAATAAATTCGTGGTCAAACTCTAAGCCTTTGATTTCCAAGGGGTTTGAACCGGTGGCTACAATAATTTGCTTACATTTATATTCTTCGCCAAGTGCGTGAACCACATCGCATTTAACTTCGGCTTCTCCGAAAACCAGTTTTGCACCTTTGTTTACAAGGTCTTTCTCAACAGCTTTTCGGAATTTTTCAACAATCGAGCTTTTACGCGATAGAATGGTGTTCCAATCTTCTATGCCGGCTTCAACATCGCAAAGAATTGCTTTTGTCGGGATGCAGCCCAAATTTAAACAAGTGCCCCCACAGAAACATTTTTCAAAACAAACAACACTCAAACCGTGCGCGAGTGCCAATTGCGTAAACTTAAGGCCGGCAGGGCCTAAGCCTATAATTCCAACATCAAAAATCATTCCGCCCCTTCTATTTATATGTCGAAAATTCCTTCGATTCCTCTTCCCAAACGGTCCTGTCCATTTTTAGGGCATGGTTCCAAAACTTTTCAAGCGCGTAGATTTCGCGCTGTTCTTCATGCATAATATGAACAACAACATCGCCGTAATCAAGCAAATTCCAACGGTTTTTCGGGTCATTTTCTCTGCCCGACGGGTGGCGCGAGAAAACTTCCTTGATTTTCTCTTTCACATTTTCGCTAAGCGCTTTAACCTGTGCAGAGCTTGTGCCGGAAGCAATTACAAAATAATCCGACATCACACTTACATTTGAAATGTTTAAAATTAAAATGTCTTTTGCCAGTTTATCATCTAAAATTCGCGCAATAACGCTTGCCAGTTTCTTTGATTCCATAAAATTAAATATTCCCCGTAGAACTTCCTCTGTCATTATTAAGCGACGCTAAGTCTGCTTGCTCTTCGCCTTCATATGCAAGCTTGTCGCCCTCATTTACTTCAATATTAATATCAGCATCAACCGAACTAATATCGCACTTTTTAAACTCTTTCATTTTGCCGTCTTCAAATTTAACCATGATTTTATTGCTCAAGAAATTAATTGAAGTAATTTTGCCCAAACCGTCAGGTGTTGTAACGGCAGAACCCACGGGGGGCATAGTTTTCGCGCACTCAATATAATCTTTGTGCTCATAATTCAGACAACACAAAAGCCTTCCGCAACAACCCGTAATTTTACCAGGAGTTAAAGGAATGCCCTGGTCTTTAGCCAGTTTTGTGTTTACGTTTTCAAACTTTTTTAAAAACGTGCAGCAGCAATATCCTTGTCCGCAAGTGCCGACACCGCGCAAAATAGTTGTTTCATCCCTCGCACCGATGTGACGAAGATCGATTCTTGTGTAGCGAAACTCAGATGTTAAATCTTTTAAAAGCTCACGAAAGTCCACCCTTTGAGTTGCAGTGTAATAAAACGTGATTTTCTTTCTGTCAAAAGTGTAGCGCGCTTGAGTAAGGTTCATTTCAAGCTTTCTGTTTTCAGCAAAAATCCTACACTTTGCAAGTGCCTTAAAGGCCATTTCCTTGTTTTCTTCTAAAGTTTTAAGGTCATTTTCGTCTAAAACTCGTGTTAATTTTATAAATTCCGGTTTATATTTTTTCCAGTGCTCGACAATTTCATTGTTTACGCGAAAAATTTCAAAGGCCTCAGGGCCTTTGTCTGTGGTCACTAAGCCCATTTTTCCATGTTCTATCAAAGGCTCTAAAACTTCCTCGTATTCAAGCGGGCTAAAGGTATTTTTTAATGTTCTGACCGCAAATTTCATTTCTTTTTTCATCTTCTTATTGTATAATAAACCGATAGAACACACAAGGAAGCAACATTGCAAAGCATTAACTTCAAGAAAAACGACATAGAGAAGATGCTTCTCAACCTCGACGCCAACCCATATTCACAAAAAAATAAAGATTTTAAATATGTTGTTTCATTGATTTATGAACTTATTGAAGAAGAATTTGCTGATACTTTCGATACCCAAAATCCGATTTTAAGAACTACTGAAATTGATTTCCAACTAGTCGGTAAAGAAGTTAAAATCTTCGTTTCGCCGCCTTATGATTTTGATTATTACCTGAAATCGCGCGGTTCGCTCTACAAACTAAGGGCGGGGTATGAAGGAGAAAAATATGGCTACAATATCGCCCTGGAGCTGTTTTTCGACTATTTTACAGGGCTTGATGAGACCCTTGATGTTTCAAATTCCACCAAAAACTACGGGTTTTTCTTTGATTTAACG
>JAVBQM010000002.1:0-4152 GCA_031549065.1 Candidatus Gastranaerophilales bacterium
TTTCGCAATTTCGCGAATTTGTTCTTTTGTGAAACCGCCTAAAGGAAATAAAGTATTCGCAAGTTGTTCTTGTGTAAGCCTATACAAAAAATAAGACTGGTCTTTTTTAGGGTCAAGGCCACGCTTAAGAACATATTGCCCCCCGGCATCTTCAATTCTTGCATAATGCCCCGTTGCAAATTTATCAAATTCAAGCCCGTTTTCTTTTGCAATTTGCGGTAAGGCGCCAAATTTTACAAGGGCGTTGCACCACACACAGGGGTTTGGGGTGCGCCCCGAGGCATATTCCGTCTTAAAATTTTTAATAACAATTTCTTGGTGGATTTTTGAACAGTCAAAAGCATAGAAAGGAATGCCGATTTGCTCTGCGATTTTTCGCGCGGCTTCAACACCTTCTTTTTCGTCACTACCATAACAGGAATTACCGCCTTGTTCTGTTCTAGGCGCGTTTTCACCTTGAATTGTCATTTTGGCACCGATTATCTGGTGCCCCTGTTCTTTTAAAATTAGCGCAGCAACGGACGAATCTACCCCGCCCGATAACCCGACTAAAATTTTCATATCGTGCCCTCGAGGGCGAAATCTACAATTCCTTTTGAATGAATTTCAACAGTATTCAAAACCGGCAAAGAAGCCACTTTTATTATATTTGGAAGTTCTGTGCAGCCCAAAACAACTGCTTGGGCACCTTTTTTAGCACAAGAACCAATAATTTCGTTCAAAGCGGCAGCAGAACTGTCTTTCAAGACACCACAACAAAGTTCGTCAAAAATTATACGATGAACTTCGTCTTGTTCATCTGCGTCCGGCAAAATCGTTTCAATAGAATGTTTTGTTAAAATATCCGTATAAAAATTCTCATTCATTGTATATTTGGTGCCCAAAAGAGCAACTTTCGAAAAATCGTGTTGTTTAATTTTTAAAGCTGTCGCTTCTGCTATGTGAAAAATGGGCACCGGAACTTTATCTTCAATTTCAGGCACTATTTTATGCACAGTATTTGTCGCAATCGCAATAAAGTCGGCACCTGCGGCTGCTAAAATATTCGCCGATTTTAAAACAATTTCGGCAATTTTATCCCACTCGCCTGCGTGTTGAAGCGGTGCAATATCGGAAAAGTCATAGCTTTCCATTAAAATCTTTGCGCTTGCCACTCCGCCAAGGCGTGAATTTACTTCCTGATTAATAATGCGGTAATATTCAATTGTCGATTCCCAGCTCATTCCGCCTATTAGGCCGATTGTTTTCATTTTCATAAGACCTCCGGTCGTTATTAGTTTATTTTAAACTAAAAATAAACAATAAACCAAGCTGAGTGCGAATACCCCCAACTGTACATTCGACCAGAGTGAAAGGGTTTCGTAGCTGACTTTTTTTCCAATAAAAAATGGAATAAAGATGAAAAGCATAAGTGGTAAAACTTTAAAATTGCCTACCCACAACCCTTTAAGCACTAAAGCAATAATAAAAAGGAAATAGAGCGCGAAAGCAATACTTAAAGATACGCCAAAATTAGCTTTTACTTTAGGGCTTTTGACAAATTTAAAAATAAAGAATTGCCCGAACATAAATAGTGTCATAACAAAAACGTTGGCAATGATAAACAGCGTTTTCATGCTACCACCTCGCCTTGTTTTGTTTCATCAGAATGTTTTGAAGTAAATTCAAGCGCACGTTCAAACACAAAATCTTTCTCGTTATCATATAAAACCATATGGTAACTGTCTTTTAACTCTATGTATTCTTTAACAGGTGAAGATGCTTTATTATAAACAAAGTTTGCACTTCTTGTACTTGTAAGGTCGTCTTCAAGCGCATGGACAAGCAAAATCGGACATTTTAAAGATTTTATGTCAGAGCGCACCGTATGCGAAAGTTTAAGCAGTTCATAAACACAAGTAAGCGGGTAATTATCAAGCGCAACTTTGCTTTTACCCATTAATTTACCGATTGTTCTTCTGACTTTTTCGTTTTTAATTCCGTAGGGTTCACTCTCGGGGAAGGTGTAATAATGTCTTACAATTGTGTTTAACCCCAAAGGCATCATAAAATTATACCAGGGCATTTTCCAGCCGTCTAAAAAAAGCGTGGTTGAAAGAGCAACAACAGCGTCCACGTCAGGGTTTTTTTGCGCAAGATAAATCGAAATAACAGCACCCAAACAAACGCCCGAAGCGTAAAAATCTTTATAATTACCCCTTAATTCATCATATTTGCTTTGCGCGAAAACAACCCAATCGCTCCAGGTAGCTCGCTCTATTGCCTGTGTGTGAGTTCCGTGGCCCGGAAGTGAATAACAATAAACATCATAGCCGTTCTTGTGAAAAAACTGCCCGTATTTTCTCATCTCAAAAGGGCTGCCTGTTAGACCATGAAAAAGCAAGATTGCCTTTGAAGCCGGGGTTTCTTTGTGCAAAAATTCAAAATCAATATTGGTAACAATTCTATCCTCAGCGTCCTTTTGAACCAAAACTTAGAACCTCGCAAAAAGTTGATTCAGAAGATCAGCCGCCATATCAATTTCTTCATAACTAATCGTCACAGCAGGCACAAGCGTAATAACGTTTTTGAAATAGCCGCCATTGTTAAGTATCATGCCGTACTTTTTGCCTTTATAAGTCAAATCACCCTTAAGGCCTTCTTCTTGAAGCCCGTCGCAAAGTTCTTTGCTCGGTGTGAAACCGTCTTCTTCGCAACACTCAATCCTAAGCGCAAGCCCAAGCCCGTCAACGTGGCCTATGCGAGGGTATTTTTTCTTCAACGCTTCAAGTCTTTCAAGGAAATACTCTCCTTTTTGGGCAACTTCTTGCTCAAAATTCCCCTCTTCAAGTTCGCACATAACTTCATAGCCGGCGCGCGTACCGATTGGGTTTGAAGAATAAGTCGAATGTGTCATTCCCGCAGGCCAAACATCGGGATTCACAAGTTTTTCTTTTGCCCAGAAACCGCTCAAAGGATTCAGGCCATTTGTAAGCGATTTACCAAACGTAATAACATCCGGCACAACGTCAAAATGTTCAATTGACCAAAGTTTTCCTGTTCTATAGAAGCCCATTTGGATTTCATCTGCCACAAAAAGAATGCCGTATTTATCTAAAACTCTCTTTAATTCTTTGAAATAGCCTTTTGGCGGGTTAATATAGCCGCCTGTTCCTTGAAGTGGTTCGGCAAAAAACGCAACATATTCGCTTTCACCTGTTTTTGGGTTATAAACACCCTGGCATTCACTTTCAAAGTTTTTCTCAAATTGTTTTACGCAATAAAAATCGCAATTTTCACAATTTTTGCCATAGTGGCAACGGAAACAATAAGGGTACGGTACAAAATTCGCTCTATCACCAAAATGGCCATAGCTTTCACGGTAACGATAGCCTGCTGTAATTGAAGTAGCACCGATTGTACGCCCGTGATAGCCGCCCATAAAGGCAAACATTAAGTTTTTACCTGTATAGTTTCTTATTAATTTAAGCGCGTCTTCAGTTGCCTGAGCTCCGCCAACGTTAAAATGAACGCGGCCTTTTTGCCCGAAGCGCTCTTCGCAAGCCTTTGCAATTTTTTCAGCCAATAAAACTTTATAGTCATACAAAAATCTTGAAGCAACTTGCGGCATAGTGTTAATTTGGTCAATTACGCCATCTGCCACGCGTTTATTTTTATAGCCAAGGTTGCAAGACGCATACCACATTTGAAGGTCAAGAAAGGGTGTGCCTGTTTCATCATACATAAACGAGCCATCGCAATCCCTAAAAATCTTAGGGTTTTCGCTATAGTGAACCGTGTCACCAAACGAACAATATTTCGCGTCAAGTTCTTTTATCTCAGCATCGCTTATAGATTGTTCAATTCGCTGCATTTTGTTTTTCTCCCTTTCTGAAAGCATTCAGGATATCTCTAAAATCATTAAATTCAGTATACTTTACACCGGCTTCGTCACAATATTTTTTTAAACTGTTTTTTGCAAAAACTTTTTTTGCTTTTTTTGCTACGCAAAAATCGGAAACGCCGTCACCCACATAGCAAAAATCTTTTTCTTTTACCTGTAAACATTTGCAGGTGCCCGAATTACGGCTGCAGGTAGGATTGGAATTATGAAATTCTACATCAAAATTGTCATTCTTATGAATCAAGGTATTTGCAAAATATTTAACATCA
>JAVBQM010000051.1:0-3815 GCA_031549065.1 Candidatus Gastranaerophilales bacterium
ATAAGTCGGCACTTCGATAAGCAGGATTAAGATAAGGCAAATTACAAAAACTGCCAAGCATATCTCGGTTATAGGATTTCCCTGTTGAGGTTGTGCCATTCTTTAGTGTATACTCCCTATTTTGGCGCTTTTAGATACAATACGCCACACTATAATTATAAGCACAATCGGGTATTTGTCACAAATGTAACGAAGCATTTTATAAATGTGAACATTTGTAACAAAGAAAAAAATCGACTGATCAAACTAGCAAAAAATAAAATTTACACTGTTTATAGCCTTTGGTAATAAATCGTGTTGATAAATATTTAGGTAAAGGAGAGATTAATGAAATTAAGTCCCATTTCAAGTGCAGCGCAAATGTACAGAAGCAGCCAAATTGCGCACAATAAAGGTGTGACTCCTGTTTTTAGAGGCCCTTTGATGGCTGACACAGTAAGCTTTAGCGGAAAAACAATGGAGCTTTTAACCGCTGAAAGAGGCGAAAAATCTGCAAAAAAACTTGAAGGTTCAACTTCAGGTTACAGAGATTATTATAATGATGCCAAAGAACCAAACCTTTTCGACGATGCCTTTGTTAACACAATGACAGAATCTGTTATGAAATATTTAAAAGGACAAAAACATGGAAGTTTAACAATGGTTGCCGGTGACACAAGAGATGCAACAAAACATTATGCACCGATAATTCAAGAAACCTTCCAAAATGCAGGTTTTGACGTTATGGTGCCCAAACTTGAAGACGTAGAAGGCATTGCTCCTGTGGCAACTCCTGTTGCGGCGCTTGCAACAAAAGGGTTTATTATTCCTCTTTCAGTTTTGATGACTGCAAGCCACAACCCTTGGTCATACGGTGGATACAACTTCTTAACAGATGAAGGCGCTGTTGCGACAGACAAAGTTACAGGTCCATTGGCAAATGGTTTAAGAGAAATTTCAAAAACAGGCGAAACTATGCCGAAAGCACAAAAAAGAGGCACGGCGATGGAATTTAACCCTTATCAATTGTATGCTGACCACATTAAAAATAACAAATTAATTGACTTTAATGCAATTAAAGAATCAGGCCTTCAAATTTTCTATGAAGATTTTGGCGGTACAGGCCAATACTATTTCCCTAAATTAATGGAAGAAAACGGCATAGAACTTGCAGAAGTCTTACACAGCAAAACCGACGGTCCGGACCCGAGCATTAAAAATTTAGAAACTTACTTGGGCCAAGAAGTTACAAAATCAACAGCGCCTTTGAAAATTGGTCTTGCAACCGATGGCGACTCTGACAGGTTCGGTATAGTCGATGAAAACGGCAAATTTATTAACGAAAACGATGTAATTCTGCTTGTTGCCTACAGCCAAATTAAATATGGTAACGGTGGCAAAGGCATACAAGAAGGCCACATTGTAAGAAACCACGCTACATCTGCCCGTATTGACGCTTTAGCTGACTATTACAATAGAGAAGAAGGCGCGAATATTCAAGTTCACCAAACTCCTGTCGGTTTTAAATATCTTGGCGACACAATGATTGAAGTGGGCGAAGAAAATGTTATTGTTGCCGGTGAAGAGTCAGGTGGTTTAACAATTGGTAACCACATTCCTGAAAAAGACGGTTTCGTTGCTGTTGGAAAAGTTGCAGAACTTGTTGCGCGTGAAGGTAAACCTGTGAGTGTTATTTTACAAGAAATTAAAGATAACATGATTGGTGATTACACTTCAAAACGCGTTAACGTAAAATTTGCGCAAGATTCAGCAAAAGACGCCACGGTTGCAAGTTTCCAAGGTTATTTAGACGGTTCAAAAACTGAGCTGGCAGGCTTTAAAGTTGATACTGCAAGAACGCAAGAAGTTGACAAACAATTGCGCGAATACAAAAAAAGCGGCGACGGTATCAAAATTTATCTTGAAGACGGCTCTTCTGTTCTTGTTAGAAAAAGCGGTACCGAGCCTGTTATGAGACTCTATATCGACGCGAAAGACGCTTCAATAGCTAAAACTCTTGAAAACACTTTAGTAAGTGCGGCCCAAGAAAATGGCGGCGAAGTTAAAGCTTAGAAGACCTCTTTATATAAATAAAACCGTCCTCAAAAGGGGCGGTTTTTTTACATGTAAGTTGGTGCTAAGCTTCTGGAGGGCTATTTGCTTTTAAGTTCAGCTTCAACAAATCCGTCCAAGTCGCCGTTCATAACAGAATCTACATTGCCCACTTCAAAACCCGTCCTGTGGTCTTTAACCATTTTGTAGGGGTGAAAAACGTAGGAGCGAATTTGCGAACCGAAATTAATGTCCATAGCTTCGCCCTTAAGGCCTGCGAGTTTTTCTTCATGTTCGCTTTGTTTAATTGCCAGAAGTTTTGAAGCCAGCATTTGCATTGCGGTTTCTTTATTTTGTAATTGGGAGCGCTCTTGTTGGCATTTGACTACGATTCCTGTGGGTTTGTGGTAAATTCTAACGGCTGTTTCAACCTTGTTCACGTTTTGACCGCCCGCGCCCCCTGAGCGCATGGTTTCAACTTCAATTTCATCGCTTGGTATTTCAATTTTATTTTCGAAATCTTCAATTAAAGGTGTGACTTCTAAAGAAGCAAAACTTGTTTGCCGTTTGCCGTTTGCATTAAAGGGAGAGATGCGAACAAGCCTGTGGACACCTTTTTCGGCCTTTAAATAACCGAATGCGAATTTGCCCGTTACTTTAAACGTGGTCGATTTTATTCCGGCTTCTTCGCCTTCTGTGCCATCTAAAATTTCAGTAGCCCAGCCTTTTTTCTCGCAATATCTTAAATACATTCTTAAAAGCATTTGCGCCCAATCTTGGGCGTCTACTCCGCCTGCGCCTGCGTTTACGGTTAAAACTGCATCGTAAGAATCATATTCCCCGCTTAACATTAATTGTAAATCAAATTTATCAAGCTCCGCTTCAAGCGCGTCCATTGCGATTGTGCTTTCACCTATAAGCGCTTCATCATCAAGCTCGAGGCTGAGAGTAGCGTCTTCCAAAGCCCCTTGCCACTTTTGTGCCGTCTCAATTTGCGAGTTTAATTCCTTTTGTTCCTTAAGAAGTTTTGAAGCGTGCTCGTTATCGTCCCAAATGTTCGGAGCTTCAAGTTCGCCAGAAACTTGAACTAGACGAGTTTTTAGCTTATCAATTTCAAAGGCACCTCAGCGAATTTTCAAGGCGCGGGGTAATTTGTGTAATTTTTTGTTTTAGTTCATCTTTCATTGTACAATCATTTTAACACGGAGGAAGTAAGATGAACATGGTGGAAGAAATTAAAAATAAGATTAGAGATATTAATGATTTCCCTTGTGAGGGCATAATTTTTCGCGATATTACAACTGCAATTAAAGACGCGCCAACAATGAAAAAAATGATTGATTTTTTTGTTGAAAAATTCAGTAATGAGAAAATCGATTATGTTGCAGGCCCCGAAAGTCGGGGGTTTATTTTCGGTATGCCCGTTGCTTATAAACTTAACTGCGGCTTTATTCCGATAAGAAAACCCGGGAAATTGCCCGCTGAAACAATTGGCGTTGAATATGAACTTGAATATGGCAAAAACAGAATTGAAATTCATAAAGATGCTATTGAACCGGGTTCACGGGTACTTTTAATCGACGATTTACTCGCAACAGGTGGCACAGCAGCAGCGGCAGCAGAGTTAATTCAACAAGCGGGCGAGCTTGCGGGTATTGCTTTTGCGATTGAACTTGAGGGCTTAGGCGGCAGAGAAAAACTCCCCGAAGGTATTCGAGTTGAATCGATGGTTAAATACTAGAACCTGTCAAAAATTTTATCAATATTTCTTAAATATTGTTTTT
>JAVBQM010000016.1:0-18422 GCA_031549065.1 Candidatus Gastranaerophilales bacterium
GCAACTTTTTTTACAACAACCAATCTGCACTCCGGGTAAGCCTTAGCCAGGTCATTTTCTATTGGCAAACCGAGCATAGTGTTTGTAGAAGCACCGTTTTTAATACCCTGTTTTTCATAAACTTCTAAAATATGGGGTAAAATCGGGTCTTCTTCCTGAAGAATAAGCGCATGGTCAAAGTTTTTTAAATAACTCCAGGCTGTGTTTTTAATGCTGTTACAAGGGTAAGCGAAGCCTGTTCTTGAATCTACTTCTCCTTCGACTTCAATTGTTAAAAGTCCTGTATGGCCGTGCAAATACTGCGCCTCTCCCTCATAATTTAAAAAACGATGCGCGTATTGAATGTTTAACTTTGTAATTGACCTCATAAGTTTCATAAGTCGTCTCCTTTTCTTTTTAATAAAGGTATTATGGTCAAAACTTTTATGAAATAACATTGGCTAACTGTTTTATCTTGGGGGGTTTTTGAAGCAAACTAAACAAAAATTATATTCACGCGTTTTGTAGTTAATATAATCTTTTAAAAGGTTTTTTAATGAATAACTATTTAAATTGCAATACTTTGACATTCAAAGGCGTTGTCCCCCCGTACAAACGAAGCGGTTTTAATGTAATGCCCATATATGAAAATCCAAGCCAACAAGACATTGCATCTGCAATTGAAGCAACAAAAAAAAGCGAGAATAATCTTGGCACGGGTTTAAACGGCAGTGCTTTTACTTTGGGGCAGGATTTGGTAGTCAAAGCATATAAAGGCAAAAAAGATGCGTTCGATTACAACCCGATGAGAGAAATTAAAGTTTTAGATGATATGTATGAAAACCACCTTGTTTTGCCAAGGTCACAAAAAGGTTCATACGCTATGAAAGCACCCGACGGCACTTTTTATCTTGTTTCAACCAAAGTTGAAGGGAAAAATCCAATCCCTGAAAATACCAGCTATAACAAAGAAAATTTAACAGCGCTGGTTGATGAAATAACGATGCTTGATCAAGGAAGTCTTTCAAAAAAAGATGGCGAACGTCAAAGATTTATGAGCTGGGATTTTGGCACGGGCAATATCAAAATAACCCCGCATAGTGCAGGGTTGTTTGATATGGAATGGGGCGAATTTAAAAATTTAGACGATATGATTAAAGACAACATAATTGATAAAAAGGCAGGCGCTTGCCCACATATGTCGGACACATCTTGGTTATTTTCAAATTTACGTTCTTTTGAATTCTATGCCCTTTGCGAATATTTGCAAGAAGCAGAAAATTCGGATGTTGTTTTTAATGATTATCTTGAAATAAAGGGGAAGTATCATAAGAAAATGGCAGAATTTTTTAATGAATACGAAAAAGAAACAAAATACCCTGACATTGTAAGAAAGATAGCACGCGGCGAGGAAGCCCACTCTAAACTATTGGCAAAAGATGAAAATGGCAAAATTCCAAAAGATATCAAAAAAGCCGAAATGATGAAAAGACAAACAGTTTATTTTGTCCACGAACAAAGCGATTTCAATACGACAGGACATGTCTACGCCAAGATAGTAGATGGAAAAGTGTTGACTTCGCAA
Source organism: Candidatus Gastranaerophilales bacterium (assembly GCA_031549065.1). Classification (GTDB taxonomy): domain Bacteria; phylum Cyanobacteriota; class Vampirovibrionia; order Gastranaerophilales; family Gastranaerophilaceae; genus JAVBQM01. The sequence goes on from JAVBQM010000016.1 coordinate 1,565, forward strand.
GTTGCAGAATACATCAAGGCCGGTAAAACTTTTGGTAATAAAATGCTGAAAAAGGCCAAGACCCAAGGAGATAAAGACCGCGAAATTTATTACAGCAATTTCCTAGAATTTCTCTCTGCCCAAGAAGGCGTTAAAGGCTGGATGCAATATCAGATTGATCAGGCACCGAGCCAAGATAAAAGTGATTCCAGGGTTATAACTAACAAATTAGTCGATAAACCTGTAAAAACTCTGGATGATGTATTGAGCAAGTAAAAACACTAAGGTTCGTGATATTATTTTGTGTATGAAATTAAGAGACGCTATAAATAAGGTATTTTGGTGGATTAAGTGTGAGTTTTTTCGCAGCCAGAAGATATTTTTAATTGAAGGTGATTTTTTTTATAACGCACGACCGACAAAAGTAAAAAATAATGTTGTGGCATTTAATAAAAACTATGTGTTAAAGTGCGAAATCTTTAAACACAAAAGAAAGCTGAACAATCTCAAGGGTGAAGCAAAAATAATAAAATATTTAAATGATCACGGTTGCAAGTGTTGCCCCAGGTTAATTAAGGAAGGCGATTTGCCTTTTGGCAGACATTATATAATACTCGAACGCATCAAAAAACACGGTGAATATACGAAAAAAGATGTTGTTGAATCCATTTTTGAGCAAGGAAAAATAGGCGTATTTCACGGCGATATCGTACCTGATAATATTATTTTCGACGGCGAAAAAACCATGCTTATTGATTATGACCAGGCTATTCTTACACCGGAAACTAAAACAATGGGAAGGGAAGATTACACCAGATATTTTGCTAAAGAAATGCAGAAAAGAAACAAAAAATACTTCGAAACCTATTTAAATTGTTCGGCACAAGAATATGTCGACATGGTTTTAGAGTTCTGCAAAGACATTCGGTAATTTCAATTTTTAAAATATTGTCATATAATAACGCCAATATGGCCCAAGAAATGAAAAAAAATAAGAAAATTTGGTTAATTATAGCGGCCTTAGCGATTGCTTTTTTCGCTCTGTTTTTGCTTTGGTCTATTAGAATTGAACCCGATATGCTTGTTTTAAAGAAGGTGGATTTGTATTTGCCCAATTGGGACAAAGAAAACAGCGGTTTGAAAATCGCAGTTATTTCAGATATGCACATCGGAACAAAATATGTCACCCATAAAAAGATTGATAAAATTGTTAAAAAAGCGAACGATTCTAACCCGGACATTATATTCCTTACGGGCGATTTTGATTCAAAGGAGATCAAAAAAGCTAATATGGACGAGAAAAAACTTTCCGAGCAACTTGGCGCTTTAAAAGCTCCGCTTGGCGTTGTGGCGGTTTTAGGAAACCACGACTTTAGCCCGCCAGAAACCGTAAGCGACATTTTAAAAAATGCCAATATAAAAGTTTTGCAAAACGAAACAATTAATGTAGAGAACAACGGCAAGAAATTTCAGGTTGTCGGCCTTAAAGATTTATGGAAATTTGAAAAAGATGCAACAGCATACGCTGCAAAAATTAATGCTGAAGAACCGACAATTTTGCTTTCCCATAACCCTGACATATTCCCCAAAGTTCCCGATAACGTGAGCTTAACGCTTTCCGGGCACGTCCATGGCGGACAAATCACTCTTCCTTTCCTTGGCGGAATTTTTACTTGCTCGAAGTTTGGGCAAAGATATATCAAGGGCCACATTGTTGAAAACGGAAAACACATCTTTGTTTCAAACGGAATAGGCGGAAACTACTTCCCTCGTTTTATGAACCCGCCCGAAGTTGTTCTTATAACCGCTTATAAACAAGAAAAACCCGAGGATTTTATTTTAAATACTCCTGTTAAAAGAGGCATCAAACAAAGGCCGTTCGCTTGGCTTGCAGACCCGGAAACCTCTGCACCGAAGGGGTAGCCTAAACAGCCAATTCATTTTACATTTTTCTATATAAAAATACCAAGAAGGAGTTTAATTTTGTACAATCTTGATTGGTATAGAACGCTTGAAAAATCACCCCTAAACCCGCCCGATTGGATTTTTGGCCCTGTGTGGACGGTTTTGTATGTAATGATTTTTGCGTCCTTTGTTATATTTTTAAAAACAGGTAACTTAAACAATAAAATTTTACCACTGACTTTTTTTACAATTCAAATGACGCTGAATTTTGCTTGGTCGCCAACTTTTTTTAACGCTCATAAAATCAAGACCGCATTTTTGATAATTTGTTTGATGTGGCTGTTTATTCTGGCAACAATTATAACTTTTTACCCGCACTCAAAACTCGCAGCTTTAATGCTTCTGCCTTATTTTTTGTGGGTTGGTTTTGCCGGTTATTTAAATTTTGAACTGGTATTGAGAAATTAATAAGTCGCCTTACGGCGACTTATTAATTAATGGCGGGGCTGACGGGGCTGTCTTGCTCCCTCGCGTTAAACGGCGTTACGTCGTCAGCCTTCGCTGACGTCTTCAGCCTCTGCTCGGTCGCGCTCGAACTCCGCGACAAAACTACGTTTTGTGCGGGTTCTTAAACCGCATTCATCGCAAAAATAAAGAGAGGACAAAAGTCCTCTCTTTATTTTAATGGCGGGGCTGACGGGGCTCGAACCCGCGACCTCATGCGTGACAGGCATGCACTCTAACCAAGCTGAGCTACAACCCCATTCGCCATACAATATTAAATTTTCAATCTTAACCAGCTTTGCCACTGCTCAGCTTGGTTACTTTGCGGACAAGCCACATTGCCTCGTTAACCTCGGCAAGGAGCTACAACCCCATTCGCCATACAATATTAAATTTTCAATCCGCGCGACATTTGCACCGCGCAGTCTATCCAGCCTATTGCGCGTAAACGCTGACTTGTTTTCTTGTTCTTCTGTAAGGTTCGAATTTTACAACGCCGTCAACAAGTGCGAACAAAGTGTCATCAGAACCTATTCCAACGTTGTTGCCCGGGTGAATTTTTGTGCCGCGTTGTCTTACAATAATGTTACCTGCAAGAACCGCTTCGTTGCCGTATTTTTTAACGCCTAATCGCTTACTTTCGCTATCACGACCGTTTTTCGATGAACCGACGCCCTTCTTATGTGCCATTATTCTTCTCCTGCTTCAGCCGAATCAGATTTTTTGCCGGCTTTAGTGTTAATTTTAGTAATCATAACTCTTGTGAATTGTTGTCTGTGCCCTTGTTTTTTGCGGTAGCCTTTTTTAGGGCGTTGTTTGTAAACAATAATTTTCTTTGCTTTGTCGTGTTTAATTATTTTTCCTTCAACAGTTGCGCTAGCAACATATGGTTGGCCAACGGTAGATTTTTTGCCGTTCACGAGCATAACAATTTTATCGAAAACAATTTTCTTATCAACTTCACCGTCAAGAAGTTCCACATCAAGATAGCGGCCTTCTTCCAGTTTGTATTGTTTTCCGCCTGTTTCAACTATAGCGTACATTTTAGGGTGTCCTTTCTTTTTAAGGAATCGCGGCTTTTAACAAGCTCTTAGGAGCGATTAACCTATCTAATACAGGTAATTTAACCCAAACATAAAAACCTGTCAATCAGAAAATCTCATTCAAACGTACCAGAACAAAATATTACAAACGTTGTATTATTTTACGCAGAGTAGTAAAATTGGTTCATAATGCATCATTGGATAGTACAAGTATTCGGACAAAACATTAATATGGACACGTTGGTCACAATGTGGCTGTGCATGGGCTTGCTTATAGTTCTTGCTTTTATTGCTAGCCGCAACCTTTCAATTGTGCCCGGAAAAGCTCAATTTTTGGGCGAAAAAATAATGGAAATGTTTTGGGGTTTAACAGATTCAATGATTCAAAAAGACGGTCGAAAACACGTGCCCCTTTTGGCTTCGCTGTTTTTATTCATTTTAACCGCTAACCTTTGCGGGCAAATTCCTTGGAGAATTTACCACCTTAAAAGTGGTGAACTTGCAAGCCCGACAAACGACATAAACCTCACTGCTGCAATGGCAATATTGGTCTTAGCTTACTATGTTTACCATGGCATAAAAGTCAAAGGGTTCAAGTTTTTCATCCATGATTTCAGTTTCACAGGCATTGTAATGGCCTTGATTGAAGTTCTGGAATTGGTTTTAAGACCATTTTCACTGGCACTCCGGCTTTTTGCCAACATATTAGCGGGCGAATTGCTCGTGGTAGCTTTTATAGGAATAATTGCATACATTTTACCTGTGCCTATCATGCTCTTTGAAGTTTTTGTAGCATTTTTACAAGCGCTTGTATTCTTGCTTCTTTCAACATCATATATTGCAATTGCCACTCAGGTAGATGAACACTAGATAAATATTAGAAATTAAATAAAATAGAAAAAGGAGAAAATTATGTCAATTGAACAAGCAGCAACAGCAGCACAAGGAATGAACTTAAACGGTCTTGGCGCAGGTATTGCAATCGGTTTTGGTGCAATCGGCGCAGGGCTTGGTTTGGGTATTGCAACAAAAGGTTTATTGGAAGCAATCTCAAGACAACCTGAAATTGCAGGCAAAGGCTTGATTTACTTCATCATCGGTGCCGGTCTTGCCGAAGCGACAGCCATCTATGCGTTGCTTATCGCATTGAAACTCGCAGGATTCTTAGGATAGAATGCGTGAGCCGGTGCTGAGGCGGCCGCGGAAAGCGGGCGACGTGCACTACGAAGGCGACGTAGGACAATCGAGACCTCGGGTCGAGATGCCCACAGGAGCAAAGGGACTAAATGGAATTTAACGCCACATTTTTAATAGCAAGCATAAGCTTTATTGTGTTCGTATTAATTATGAACAAAATTTTGTATGCGCCGATGAGTGAAATTGTTGCAAAAAGACAAGCTTATATGGAAAGTAACTCAGCCGAAGCGACTAAAAATCAAGAAGCTGCGGCTGAAATTATCGCCGATAAAGAAGAGAAAATTGCCGATACAAAGTCTCAATCCAGAATAAAAGTCGCATCGGAAATGGAAAAAAATAAGCAGGTCAAACTTGAAAAAACAAAAAGTAAAAAAGATGAGATGACCGAAGCTGTTTCAAGCCATAAAGCGGAATTGGAAAAAGAAAAATCAGCCCTTTCGGGTGAATTGGAAGGTCATGCGCAAGAAATCGCCAAAGAAGTTCTTGGCAGAATCGGAGGGATAAATGTTTGATCTTTCTCTCCACGGTATTGCGCATTCAAACATAATCAACTTTGGATTAATGGTTGCTCTTTTTGTCCTTATTTTCTTAAAAGTAAACGTTAAGGGCAAAGTAGATGAGGCACATTCTAAGCAAAAACAGATTATTAAAGATTCTGAAGCCGAAAAAGAAAGGTCAATTTTTGAACTTAAAGGCATAAAGGAAAGTGTAAAAAATCTTAGCGCAGAACTTGAAAAAATTACAAATGACGGCAAGGAAATTATCAGCAATTTAAAAAAACTTACCAAATCTGAACTTGAAGAAATTGAAGAAAGCTTCAAAAAATCCGCGGCAAGAATTTTTGGGGTTCAAGAAGAAAACGCAAAACATGAAACAAAAAACTTGCTTGCCAAAAAAGGTTTGGAAATAGCTGAAGAAAAACTCAAAAACACGCTGAAAAGCGACAAAAAATTACACAAAAAGTTTATTAATGATGCCATTAACGAACTCGATGGAATTGAGATTAAATGAAAATCCTAAGCAAACAATTAAAACTTGCAAAACGCTACGCCACAGCGCTTTTTAAGCTTGGCACGGAAGAAAAAAACTACGATGAACTTTTGTCGGGTCTCAATTTTGCAAATGAAATTTTTGAAAATTCAAGCGAACTGGAAGAATTTTTACTGAGCAAAACCGTGAAAAAAGAAGACAAAAAAGGCATTTTGAATACAATTTTTAAGGGCAAAAGTTTGCACGAATACGTTTTGAACCTTCTTTGCATTCTTGTTGAAGAGCATAAATTCGACCATTTTGCCGCCATAAAACAATCGTTTGAAAAAATGGTTAATGAACAAAACAACGTCGCAGTCGCACAAATCATCTCTGCTGTTAATTTAGATGATGATGACAAAAACAAAATTATTACAAAATTGGAAACAAAATTATCCAAAAAAATCAACGCAAGTTATGTTGTTGATGAAAAAATTATTGCAGGCCTGGTAATAAAAATCGGTGACAATTTAATCGATAATTCGCACCGCACTAAGCTTGACAACCTAAAAAAACATTTAATTTAGTAGAAGGAACATAAAAATGGCTACAATCAGACCAAATGAAATCAGCGAAATTATTAAAAGCAAAATCCAGAATTACCAAAACCCGCTTGAAGTGACAAATACAGGCCAAGTGCTTGAAATCGGTGACGGTATCACGAGGATTTGGGGTCTTAATAACGTGATGTCATCTGAACTTGTTGAGTTTGAAGACGGTCACGGCACGCTGGGTATCGCGCTAAACCTGGAAGAAGACAACGTCGGCGCGGTTATTTTGGATGATTATAAACACATTAAAGAAGGCTGCGGCGTTCGCGCAACCGGAAAAATCGCTTCTGTGCCAGTAGGAGACAGTTTAATTGGAAGAATCATTGACCCTACCGGAAAACCGATTGACGGCAAAGGCGACATCATAACCGACAAAACCCGCCCGATTGAACGCATTGCGCCGGGTATCATCAAAAGAAAATCGGTTCATCAACCTCTTCAAACAGGCTTAACGGCTATTGACGCCTTAACACCAATCGGCCGCGGACAAAGAGAACTTATCATCGGCGATAGACAAACAGGCAAAACCGCGATTGCGATTGACACAATCATCAACCAAAAAGGGCAGGATGTAATTTGTATTTATGTTGCAATCGGTCAAAAATCTTCTACAATCGCGCAAATCGCAAAAATTTTGGAAGAAAACGGAGCAATGGATTACACTACAATTGTTGCGGTAAGCGCCAACGAAAGCGCGCCATTACAATATATCGCGCCTTTTGCGGGTTGTGCTATCGGTGAAGAATTCTTGGATCAAGGCAAACACGTTTTAATAATTTACGATGACTTAACAAAACACGCACAAGCCTATCGCGCAATGAGCTTGCTTTTGCGCCGCCCACCGGGACGTGAAGCTTACCCCGGGGATGTTTTCTATCTTCACTCGCGTCTTTTAGAGCGTGCTTGTAAATTAGTAGATAGTGAAGGTGCCGGTTCAATCACCGCACTGCCTATCATCGAAACCCAGGCAGGTGACGTTTCAGCCTACATACCGACAAACGTAATTTCAATTACAGACGGGCAAATTTTCCTAGAAAGTAACTTGTTCAACTCCGGCCAACGCCCCGCGATTAACGCCGGCATCTCGGTTTCAAGGGTTGGCGGCGCCGCTCAAACTAAAGCTACAAAACAAGTTGCGGGCCAATTAAGGCTCGACTTGGCGCAATATAGAGAACTTGAAGCGTTCGCTCAATTCGCTTCAGACCTTGACGCTGCAACAAGAGCCCAGCTTTTGAAAGGTGAGAAGTTGACTCAAATCCTTATTCAACCGCAATATCAACCGCTTAATGTGGCACAGCAAGTTACAATTCTTTATGCCGCAAACGAAGGTTTTGTAGATGATGTTGATAATAAAAGAATCACAGAATTTAAGACACAATGGTTTGAATATCTTGCAACAAATTGCGGTGACCTTTGCACTAAGCTCAATGCAGGTGCTGCTTTAGAGGATTCTGATAAAACTTTATTAAGAGAAAAATTAACAACGTTTAAAGAAGGCGTTTTTAACTAATAAACAACGCGGTACTACGGGGCGCCGCCATAGGAGCAAGTTTTGGCAAACTTAAGAACAATCAAAGACAGAATAACATCAATCACCAACACGCAAAAAATCACGCGTGCGATGAAAATGGTTGCCGCGGCGAAGGTAAAAAAAGCCGAAAACGCCACAAAAGCTTCGCGTCCTTTTGCGAGCGAACTTTATAAAATTTTCTCGCGCATTATTGAAGACTTAGGCGCCGAAAGCTTTGAAAGCATAAATGTAGAAAGAGCTTTAGAAAATTACCCCGAACTTTTGAAAAGACGCGAAATTAAAACAATCGGGCTACTTGTAATCACTTCAAATAAAGGTCTTGCAGGTGCTTACAGCACAAACATTGTTCGATATACGATTAAAAGAATTAAGGAAGCACTGGCAAAAGGGCAAAAAATTAAATTGTTCATCGTGGGCCAAAAAGCAATAGCACCTTTGAAAAATGCCCAGCGTAACCTTGAATATGAAATTAAAAACACATACACAAGCATTTTAGACGGCCTCGACGCCAATTCTGCAATCACGGTCGCAGAGGATTTAGCGGAAGCCTATGTAAACAGAGAAGTGGATTCGATTGAACTTATTACAACGCGCTATCAAAATATGATGACCTATCGCGTTGAAGATTGGCCGCTTTTGCCTGCTTTGGGTGAACAGGGCGGAGTTCAAAAATTCCGCGATGAAGATAAAGAAGCTCACCATTCGCACTCTATAACAGAATTTGAACCCAGCGTGAATGCGATTATGCAAAAGCTTGTACCAATGTATATTACAAATATAATCTATCAGGCACTTTTAGAAGCCACCGCAAGTGAATTGGCATCTCGTATGACCGCTATGAGTGCGGCCGTGAACAACGCTTCCGAGATGATTCGCGTGCTTACAATTGATTACAACAAAGCCCGTCAAGCTAAAATTACGCAAGAATTGAGCGAGGTTATTTCAGGCGCAGACGCTCTGAAATAAAATCTTACCCCTTCTTAACACAAGAGTGTTTCTTGAAACCAGCTTCTTGTCTGTGTTTTCACCATAGTTAAGTAAAAATTCTTAAGTATTTTTACGGATTTAAAAATGCTTTTCAATTTGGTAGGCTGAAAAAACCCCTACTAAAACGGAAAGAAAATAATTTGAATAATTTAATTGAATCAATAGCGGAAATCATTAATAAACTTGACGATAACTATATTAGTCGATTGCAAACTTTCATTATTAACAATCACAAAAGACTGCCAAGAGCTTTAAAAAATAAGGCAAGCACTTTGGACAAAATAAGTAAATGCGCTTATAGGTACAATATCTTACGTAGAGAAGAGCTGATAAATGAGTCAGCCCAAGAGTTACAAAAAATTTTCAACTTAATTGATAAGCTTGAACCTAAAAAAGTTAATGCCGATTTTGCAATGGAAGAACTCGCGAGATTTATGCAAACCCACGTTAAAAAAGTTGGAATTAAGCAAGCTGTAAAAGATTTTCAAGCGGGGATGAATTTACTCAATAAAGGCAAAGAAGAATCTATTGTCACTTCGAAACGGCAACTCAAAGAAGACGGAGATTTTGGTGAAAAAACTTTTGCATGCTTTTGTGATGCTTGTAAAAACTATTCACCAAAAATTATTAAAAAACACATCGGACGCGGAGCAATTGCAAACGCAGTTTTTGAAACTAAAAACAATCCCAGAATAGACACAAACAAACTTGCTTGCAGCATACATAAAGATTTAAAAGGATAAAAAAATGGAAGAAGAAACCGTAGTTTTAAAAGGCAGAGTTGAAAAAACAGATATAAAATATGTTTGGGTTTCAAGCGGCGGCTGCGACGCTTGCGAAGATTTAGACGGCGAAGAATTTGAAAGTGCTGATGATATTCCCGACAGACCTCATCCAAATTGCCAGTGCTACATTGATGTTGTTGAGATTGAGGATGATGAAGGGGATGAAGAAGAGCAAGAGCACGGCGGAAACGGAAATGGTAAAGGTGGAGAGCCTTGCGATTGTTGGGAAGAGACAGAAGTTCTAATCGAAGAACTTGAAGAAATTGTTGGGGATGCCGAAAGTCTTACTGATGAAATTGAGGCAGAAATTGATGATGTTGAAGACATCGTATCTAAGGCAGAAAACAAAGTGTCCGAAATGGACGAAACATTGGAAACCCTTGAGGAAGAATATGGCAAGCATTTACCTGGGTGTGAGAACAATGTAGATAATCTTTATGGTGAAATATCTGCCAAAAAATTTGAACTTGAAATTTTAATAAGGGATATTTCTGGTATATTAAACCCTCTAGACACACTTTTAAGGTCTGTCGCTAGCTTTATATCGAATTATCTTGCCCTTTTGTATGAGGCATACGTAGAAAAAGAAGCAGGAATGGACAAATATTATCATGCGAAGGCAAATTGTGAAAACGCACAATTGGGAATTTTAGGCTCTGCAATATCAACGGCTCTCAGCGATTTAAAGGAATATTACGACCAATACACATACGTACATACTCACAAGGTAAGTGCAGAAAAAGCAGCGGAAGATTCTGAGAAAGACCAAGTTGCGAACCGTATAGGCAGAGAAAGGGGACGCAATAACCCCACTTGCGATTGCTCAGTTTTGATATGGGACCAAAGGCCATCCCACAGAAAATAAGCTATATACAAAAGCGGGATATTTGAATACAATTGTCTTTGTGAAAAAATTTCTTAAAACTTTTTTAAAAAATTCCATGGTAATTCTATATTGCGGCTTTTGTTTATTATCCACTCTGTTCATCGCCTATTCGATGTTTATTGTTTTAATGCACTCTATTTTTTCCGATGATGGATTTGATTTTCAAATTATATTTTTTGTACTTTTATCTGTACTGTTGGTAATCGGCTTGTGGTCGTTACTTTTCATAAAAGTAAAGATTTTTGTAAAAATTCTTATTTTTTTGTTGCTGTTAAGTGTACAGTGGGGATATTTAAATATATCTACGTTTTTGCCATCAGTTAAAAAAGTTTTTGATATGGACTTTTGCATGGACAGTGGCACTTGCGCCGAAGGACTCAAAACCGGAATTGATGGGAATGTGGTGGAAATCAATAAAGAAAATTGTTTAAAATACAATAAGGCTTGGGACGAAGAGCGGAAATGGTGTCAGGTAAGGTAGAAAAGTCATTTCAAATAAGCAAAAGAGGCCGTTTCCAGCCTCTTTTTAAAGTCCCCGCTTTATAGAGTATGAGTTCAGAACTATTTTACTTGTGCTTGCGGCTTAATGCGTGAGTCTTTTGGGTATTTTCTGACTCATTGGATAGGCTTGTGCCATTTTGCGTTGCGTGGGCTGTAAATTTCAGTGGTAAATGGCAATTTTTTTTATTATTCGTTTTGTATATGGAGAAAGGAAAATTGAGCAGGAAAAAATTTATGTTAAATATTCCAAAAATACAATTAAATTACAATAACTTCAGTAAAGTTGCCTATAGGAAATCAAATAATTATAATACGGGTAATTTGATCCATAACGCTGATTGTTTCGATAGGGTAACATTTAGGGGTACTTCTATTAAAAATGCAGAAAAGCATACTATTAATAACTACACTGGCTGCATAATAGGTGGGGCAATAGGTGATGCTTTTGGTTTTCCTATTGAATTTATGAAATTAAATAAAATTAAAAGACAATTTGGTGAGAATGGTTTACAAGAATTATTGACAAATGAAACAGGAAGGGCAAAATTTACCGACGACACACAACTTACCATTTTCACCGCTGATGGTTTATTGAAATCAGCCGCAATCGGTTTTGACTCTAGCAAAATACCGGATTTGCGTATTATCCATAACTCATATAAAGATTGGTACAGCATCTGTGCTTTGGCAAAAACAGTAAACAATGGCTGGATTTCCGGCTTAAGCGAGTTATATGGAACAGGCGGCAGCGGCAAAATTTGTATGAGTGCTCTTTCACAAGATAAAATGGGCACGCTAGAGGAGCCGCTCAACCAAGGCAGGGGTTGCGGAGGTGTTATGAGAGTTGCCCCTGTGGGTTTGATGTATTACGAAAATCCTAAAATAGCATTTGATATCGCAGCAAGATGTGCTGCCATAACCCATGGTCACCCCGATGCAACCTTGTCTGCAGGCGTTTATGCCGCAATTATCGCGAATATTATACAAGGTAAAAATATTGAAGAATCGGTAGACAATGCCGTGAGCATACTTGGCGAACAAAAAGACAACGAGCACTTACTTGAACTCATAGGTAAGGCTAAAGACTTATCAAAACAAGATACCAAACCTGAAGATGCTATAAAAATTCTCGGTAAAGGATGGACAGGAGACGAAGCTATTGCAATAAGCATATATTGTGCATTAAAGTCTCCAAATGATTACAAAAAAGCTGTCGTTTATGCGATTAACCATAGCGGAGACAGCGACTCTGTAGGTTCAATAGTTGGTGGAATTATGGGAGCATATTTAGGCTATAAGAATATACCATCGAAATATAGAGAAAAAATGGAATTAACTGCAGAATTAAAACAATTATCCAAAGATTTATTTACCAACCCCAAACATGGGAGAGAATTAAAAGACAGATATCCAACAAATTTAAGCACATTGCAAAATGCGCAAATGTGCGATACAATCAGCTTTGGTGGTACTATGAATAAACTTCCGTTATATTATAAGCACGCAGGCGAGAACTATGAACCTGAAACCGATCAAGAAAAGGCCTTTGCAGAAGCCTTGAAGGATTTTTCAGAGCTGGAAAATCGTCATTATTCTCAAGAACAGCTTCGGGCAAAATCTATAAGTTTATCAACAGCATATGAAGACTTAATGATTAACATTTTGGATAGCGATGAAAATGATACGTCTGCCGATAAAAGAAGAGTATATCTTTTTACCTCTTTGGTTGAAGCGTTGGATAAAGCCAAAACCCCGGAAGTGGCATCTTCTTTAAATGGCTATTTGTTTCATAATTTTATGGAAAATTATGATGGCGAACAATACTTATTGAATCCATTAAAGGTTTATGCTGAAAGCAATATCCTTACACGCCCTCCCGTAAAAATGTCTTTTGAGCGCTTATATAAAAAATGGCAATAATAAATTATTGAACCGGAGTTATAAATACTATTCGCAAATTGAAGTATAATTGCTTTCCATCTTTGCCGAGTATACTTAATGGTGTCGGATATACTTCTTCTCTTGTAGACTCGAACTTTGTATCGCCTGAAATGGTTCTTTCTGTTGAATACCCGTCCACGCTCTCCCTGCGAAATGCCACGCTTCCAAATCCGCTAACTTCTTCGGGAATATCACTTTCTACCTTACCGGTTTTACTCCAATCAAAACCGGATATTTTACCATTTGAAGGTCGTTCGACTATATATAAAGTACTGTCTGATAAAGAGTCTGGATTGTAAGATGCATCCTTTCTGAATGGGGCCAATTTATCATCTATTACCCTGTCTAAAACTCCCTGTGGGATAGTGCCATTTTCATCAAAAGTAACTTCTGCAGCTGCGGCAGGCCAACTTCCGCCATTGCCATCAGGTGGCCCTATGAAAAATTCACCGCTGTTATTATGGCTTGGAACTAAATCTATTGTTCTCATTAACACTTTACCTTCCGGTAATTCAACGGTATGTCTTTTACATATTTCATTGAATCTTGACATGTATTCTTGTCGTATTTCAGGCATATCATTTAATGGTCTGTCGTAGAGTCTCCTAGACCAAATATCGAGAATTTCTGAATCACTATATTCGCTCACGGATTTTCCAAGTCTTGTAACTCTGTTTATAAGATGCAAGCCATTTTTCTCTGCTTGTTTTGCTTTCATGCCTTGAGCCGAAGAGTGGTAATCGCTATATTGCCAGTTTTGCGTCCCGGCGGGAGTTAAAGTCTGGTTTTGTTGTGTGGTAGAAACCAAAGCTTGGGGAGGATTGTGTGGCCAATATAACTCTTGCGGAGGTGGCCCGTATAGCTTTTCTAGTGCATCCACTAACGGCACTTGCCGTTCTTCACTTAAAGCTTCTCCAAATTTTTCCCAAAGCCCTCCGCCTGTGCTCTTCAGGTCGGCTTCTGCTAATATTTTTGAAATTTCATAATTCTCCCAAGAGCCGAAACGTTCTGCTATCTTGGTTATAGCTTCTGGTGTGATATCCGGTTGATTAAAGTTTTCAAGCCAGTGGTGGTTTTCTATCAGTCCGGCAATATCATTCGTTACGCCTTCAGGGGGATTGTATCGCCCCAGAATCTCTTTCGCTAGATCTGCAGACCTGACAGGATGCTGGTCATCAAGACCCGTGACTTTTCCGAAGTCATGTAAAACTGCAGCAAACTTAAGCTTTATTTTTCCGGCATCAGACAAGCTGTCGTAGCCACTACTAGAGACTGCTGTTTTTAACACCCTTAAAGTATGCCAATTTAAACCTTGGCCATCTGTATTTTTTACACCGATTAAGTTTTTAAATTCGGGTATTCCTTTAATTAAAGAAAGATATTCTTTATTTTGTGGAAACTGTTTTGCGCTATCAATTCCCCTTAGTACTTCATCAATTTTAGAGCCACCAAGTACACTCGCGGATAATGATTCCCCAACATCATTACCTGTGCTTGGCGGGGCAATAACTTGATTTTTGGGCAAAACAGCACTAGTGAGTGCGCCTTCGAGTGCAGGTATTGAATCGCTAGCAACAGGCACTGTGTATTTTGGCATTGCAGCCAAGCCGTTGGGAGCAGCAGTTAAGCTGTTAGCTAAAGTAGTAAGATTGGAAGAATTGCCAATTAATGGGAGATTTTCTGCGACACCCAGAAGATCCGGATTATAGAGTGTCATAATTCCTTGACCGGCATTTTGGGCAACAGCACCTGAAAAAGCGTTCGGATCCGGCAATTGAACAGATGCAAAAGTTTGACCGAAAGCTACTTGCCCCAAAGACTGTGTAGTTCCGCCGGCACTATAGACTGTCATTCCGCCCTGCATAATGCCGGGCCGGGCGAAGATTTGCCCTGTCGAAGTATCCTGAACTGCTTGAATGAGCTGAAGTGTGCCCTCTTTTGTTAACCTTATAGTCTCGACATTTCCAATAAGGCCGTTTTTTGCATTTGGCGGCAGCTCCATGAATTGATTTTTCTTAGCAAGGGCGTCCATAAATTCTTTCGCATCAATATCCATGGCCAACGGGTTGCCTTGTTTATCAAAATAACCCTTTGCCGTCAAGCCATCTTCTGTTGTGACACTTCTGGTTCTACTGGGATCATATCCTTTTGGAGGTTTAAAACCTTTTAAAAGAGAAACACCGGTAGTAACAAATCCGCTTGCACCACCTGCCAGCATACCTGATAACGTATCTTTCCCGACTTTTTCTAAAAATCCATCCAGGGTCGGATTTTCTGTGTATAAAAGATAATTTGTGCCGCTGGTTATACTGCTATACGTGCCACCGGCAGCAGCTCCGCCCACAGTTCCAGAAGCGAGTCTAACCAAAACAGCCCCTGCTTTTGTTTTTGTTAATCCGTTAAGTAAACTTGCGGTTTTTGCCCCTGCAAAATTTGCGGCTCCGCCTGCTAAAGGCAATACGGCGCCTTGAGCAAAACCGGATAAGCCATCACGCCAAGCATCACCTAAAGTATATTGACGGTTTGTGTTTATTGTGTCTGTTCCTTTCATTGTCACTTTTGTTGCTGCGCCGACGCCACCTGTGAGCATTACTGCGGGTACAAGGGACATTCCTCCTGTTGGAACTGCAAGTGCGTACGTTAATGTTGTAGTTAATATGGTGCCCATTGTACTAATCAATTCCGGAGCACCCATTTGACCTTCTCTGTAAGCAGACAAGGCATCTTGTATTTCTTTTGTGTCACTAAACGCTTCAAGATAACTCAAGGCATAATCAGTTCTGTAATCTTCTATTGATTTACCGGGTTTCTCTTCTGTCTTGGTTGCCTCTTGAAGTTCTTCGTCAAAAGCCTGTATATAATCTCGAGCCATTTCTTTTGGAATAAAATTAGGCTCTTTATCTAAGGGGATTACTGCTGCATCATCGGGAAGACCGTATTCTTTTACCAATTCATTATTTTCATTAATATAAAGCTTTGTTGCACCAAAAAAATTGTACCCTTTTTCAATTAGACTCTGCATATAGGAATTAAGTTCGCTTCTTGCGGTTTCCTCGCTACCATAATATTCAACATAAGTATCAAAAACGCCTTTCATACTCGGTTGAGATAGAGCCAGCTGGGAGAACGCCTGGATTATCTGTACGGGCTCTTCTACAAGGCCCAACATCTCTGCGGCTTCCATGTATTGGGTAATTTTTTCTTCGTTGTATTCAACACCTTGGACATATTTGAAAGCTTTTTCAAAAGACACGTTTTCATTATCATTATATTTAACAGGCTCTTTATCAAGATATTTTATTTCACCGCCAAACATTTCAACATAGAGTTTACTATCTTGCATGCCGACGTTGTCTATCCTCTCGCCTTTATATGTTGCGAATCCCTCTTTATTTGTCTCTAGTCCATAAATTTTCTTTGTAAGTTCGTTTTGCGCGTCCATACTGTTAGGGTCTAACATTTTTTTGTCTAAAACTTCTTCAAGATCTTCAACAGATAAAAAATCAATGTAATCTTGCACATTGGATGTTTCATAATATTCATGTGTTGATATTTTGTCTTTTAAATATTGCCTCGCTTCTTCTTTGCCCAAGTTGCCCTCAAGTGCTCGAGAGAGCATCTCGCCCCCACGCTCTTGAGTTTCAATAATTTTTTTCATTTCTTCTGATGTTGTGCCGAGATGCGAAAATCTTTTAAGAGTGTTATAAAAATCTCCTTGCCAGCCGTCATAATCATCTTGCGCCTGCAAACCGGCTTTTGTTGCTTCGGTTTGATTTTTAATAAAGAAAACGCTGAGATTTTTAAATGTCTCATCTCCTTCGTCATATATTCTGTCAGCATGATTTCCTATTTGTTGAGTATAACCACCAAAATCTAAGGCCATCAATGAATTCTCAACATTGCCCGATTGAGATTTTCGGCCGACGCCTGAAGTTGGGCTGGCTTGACCGCCACCACCGCTGGCAATTCTAGGAGCACCGCTGACAGCGCCTGAATCTCCCCCTGCATAGGATGAGCGT
>JAVBQM010000087.1:0-4182 GCA_031549065.1 Candidatus Gastranaerophilales bacterium
GTGGTGACTTGAGGCAATTTCCGCGACTTCTTTAAAGTCTTCGGAGGAGTAGACTTTGCTCAAAATTGTGTGTGTAACCTGGGCATGTTCTTTAATGTGCCCATATTCTTCATCTGTCAGTTTACCGTCTTTTTGAAGCACGGAATCTCTTATGCCAAGCTTGCCGATATCATGGAGCAATGAAGCCTGGCGAATAATTTCAATTTCGTGTTTAGGCAAATTAAGTGCATTGCAAATTAATTCAACATAACGAGTTACGCGCTGTGAATGACCTGCGGTGATTTTGTCACGAGCATCGATTGAAGCCGCCAGAGTGTCAATAAAACCTGCAAAAAGTTCTTTTTGCTCAGCTATAAGTTTTTGTTGTTTGTCAAAAAGCGAAGCATTATCAAGCGCAATACCTGCAGCAGAACCTATTGCAAGTAAAACATCTTCATCCTTTTGGGTAAATTCCCCGTCCCTTTTGTTTAAAACCTGGAAAACGCCTACAATTTCATGTGCCATATTCATAATGGGCATACAAAGAATATTGTGTGTCTTGTAACCTGTTTGGGTGTCAATTTCCCTGTTAAAGCGCTCATCACTGTAGGCATCCGAAATGTTTACAGTAGCGCCTGTTTTTGCAACGTGGCCCGCTATACCAAGGTTTGCAGGGAATCTGATTTCTTGCAAATCAACCCCAAGCGCGACTTTGGACCAAAGTTCATTTTTTGTTTTGTCAAGAAGGAAAACCGTACATCTGTCGGCACTTAAAGCCAGTTTAATTTCATGGGCCACCGTTTTTAAAAGTTCATCAATATTTGTTTCAATGGCAATGGTGCGCCCGACTTTTAAAAGCGCTAAAAGCGGGTCTTCGTTGGCATTTTTCGGGCTAAAGCTTGGAGCAGAAAGGATTTGTTCTTTTTCCAATTGCAATCTGACTTTATGTTTTGAAATTTCAATTCTTTCGTTGAGTTCTTGTGAAGCGTCGCATTGTGTCATTTGTGCCAGCTTCAAAGTTTCAAGCGCATTTTCGTAGTCTCTTTCACAATATTCAATATACGCCTGCGCCCAAAGGTTGATTTTTAGTGCGCAATTTGAATTTGAAGAACCTGCTAAAAACTTTGCATCGCCAAGCGTTAAAAGAGTTTTATAATAACTTTGCTTTCCGCTTTTTTGATAAATAAGCCCCAAAAGAGAAAGCGCAATTGAAACAAGGTCAAAGTTCTTATTTGCTATTGCAAGCTTGTGAATGGCCTCGACTTCTTCTGCAGGAGGAATTTTTTGTGCATCGAAAAGATCGAAGAAATATTTCATGAGGCTTTTTTTTACCTCTTCGTATTTAAATTCCGTTGATGCCGCTGCAGGTTTCAAATTTAATTCCATCCAAATTGACTCGTACCAAGATTATACTTCAAAGTCATACTTATGTCGATTTTTTGTTTATGGTAACATGGGTGCAAATAAAGTTTTGGAGAAGAAAATGGAAAATCCGCATTTAAACGTTAGAGAGGGTAGAATTCAAAAACTAACAGACCTCATAGACTTGGGCGTAAACCCTTACCCTTACTCTTATGAAAGAAACGCTGCAGCAGCAGATTTGCAAAAAAAATATGATTATCTTGAAAGCGGACAAGATACTGAAGATTCCTATAAAATTGCGGGAAGAATTATGGCAATGCGCAACACCGGCATGTTTATTGATTTAATGGATTCTTCGGGCAAAATTCAAGTTTTTTGCCATAAAGAAAATTTAAGCGAAGAGCAAATGAAGCTTTTAAAATTGCTCGATGTGGGCGATATTGCGGGTTTTGAAGGTATAATCAGACGCACGCCGAGGGGTGAATTATCACTCAAGGCATCAAAAATTAAATTGCTTTCAAAATCACTTCAGCCATTGCCTGAAAAATTCCATGGCCTTACCGATGTTGAAATACGTTATCGCCAACGTTATGTTGATATGATTGTAAACCCCGAGGTTCGTGAAACATTTAGAAAGCGTTCGTTAATTATTCAAAGAATTCGCGAGTTCCTGACAAAACAAGGCTTCTTGGAAGTTGAAACACCAATGCTTCAAACTATTGCGGGTGGTGCGGCTGCGCGTCCTTTCCAAACTCACCACAACACTCTTGATTTGGAAATGTTCCTCAGAATTGCGCCCGAACTTCACCTTAAAAGGCTTCTTGTGGGCGGCCTGAACGAGAAAATTTTTGAAATTAACAGAAACTTTAGAAATGAAGGTATTTCAATTCGTCATAACCCGGAATTTACAATGCTCGAACTTTATCAGGCCTATGTTGACTATAACGAAATGATGGTTCTGGTTGAAAATATGATTTCAAGCGTTGCGCAAGACGTTTTGGGCACAATGAAAATCGAGTTTCAGGGTAAAACCCTTGATTTAACTCCACCTTGGGATAGAAAAACCATGCTTGGTGCAATTAAAGAATATACGGGCATTGACTTTAATAATTTCCTAACGCCTGAAGAAGCAGGCGCTGAAGCCGAAAAAATGGGAATCCATGTTGAAGAAAATGACACTTGGGGTAAAATTCTCGACAAAATTTTTGAAGAAAAGGTTGAACCAAAATTAATACAACCAATTCATATTATTGATTATCCGCGCGATATTTCGCCTCTGGCAAAGGTTCACCGCGATAACCCGCGCCTTACAGAGCGTTTTGAAAGCCGTATTAACGGTTGGGAAATTTCAAATGCGTTTTCAGAGTTGACTGACCCAATCGACCAACGCAATCGCTTTGAAGCGCAGGCTAAAGCAAAAGCTCAGGGGGATGAAGAAGCGCAAGATATTGACGAAGATTTCGTTAACGCGCTTGAGCATGCAATGCCTCCGGCAGGCGGTTTGGGTGTCGGAATAGATAGGGTTGTAATGCTTCTTACCGATTCACCTTCAATTCGCGACGTCATTGCATTCCCGACAATGAGACCCAAAAGCTAAGCAAGCTTTACTTTGCAATTAAATTCAAGCAGTTGAAAATCGCTTTAACGTTCGCTTTTGCGGTGTTTTCATCCATTGCACGACCGATAACGGTTTTGCCGTTTTTGTCTTCAAAATGGATGACGCTCATCGCGCGAGAACTTGAGCCCATTAATTCTTCATCAAGCGCGTGTTGTTCGTAATGAACAAGCTTTTGGGGGAACCCTGCTTGTTTAAGTGCGTCAAGGCAGCAGTCCACGGGTCCGTTTCCGCAGCCTGTTTTTTTGTATTCTTTGCCATCAAAGCAAAACTTAAGCATAACCGAAGAATCACCCTGAGGTTTAAATTCAATAAGCTTAAATTTGCCTGAAACATTGAACACTTCGCGCATATAAATATCAATTATGCTTCTTGTCGGAAGTTCACCAACTCGCTCGGCCGCTTCTTTAACAGTTGGCGTAAGACGAATTGCCTCTTGAATTGTAATCGGGTAACCTGCATTTGTAATAATTTCAAAGATTGCGGTTTTACCTGATTGACTTGTGAAACCAAGTTCTTCACCGTCTTTCCTGCCGATAAGGCTCGGGTGAATCGGGCGATACGCGCCTTTTTCCATATCTTTTGTTTTAACGGCACCGTCTTGGTGAATTCCGCTTCTGTGCGCCAAAGCGTCGGGGCCAATAAGCGGTGCTTTTTCAAAAATCGGAGTTTTTGACATATCAGCAACAATTAGGGCAAGTTCATAAATTTTTGAAAGATTTAAAGGAACTTCAACGCCTGAATTATGAAGCGCTACGGCAACTTCAAACAAATTTGTATTTCCTGCGCGCTCGCCAAGCCCGTTTAAACAGCATTCAAGCTGAACTGCGCCTGCAAAATAAGACTCAACCGTTGCGGCCGTTGCCATTCCAAGGTCGTTATGGTTGTGAACTGCAATTGTAATGTCTTTAGGAAGTTCATTGTAAACGCGTTCAACCATATCAAGAATGATTTTCGGGCGCGCACGCTCAACTGTATTCGGTAAATTAATTGTTGTTGCGCCTGCTTTAACAATTTCTTGAAGCGTATCAATTACAAAATCAAGGTTTTCGGCGCAATCGCCAAAATGTTCCACGCTGAATTGAACTTCGCCGTTGCCGATTGTTTTTTTGGCGAAAGCGACTGCTTCAATGGCGATTTTTCTCACTGCCATAGGGTCTTTGTTTAGAACATAGTGCATATGAAAAGGGCTTAAAGTCACAAAAGTATGCACACGGGGTCTTTTG
>JAVBQM010000022.1:0-7927 GCA_031549065.1 Candidatus Gastranaerophilales bacterium
TTCACCTATTGAGCTTGAACTTTCTGTCGGACAAAGGCTTCTTGAAGAAAGCATTAAAAAATCTAAAAAACCACCCTACGAATTGCTTTGTTGGCGAACAATCACGTATGATCTGGATTCATTTGAGGGTGATTTGGATGCTGAATTTAATCGAGAGCTTAAAAAACTGGAGCTTGGCGAATCGGATTTTGAAAAAATTATAGACAGCCCATATGTTCAAAACTGGTTTTTCAAATACGGTCAAAACCTTTCAATCGATAGCATAATCGACAAAATTAACGAACATAAACCAAAGACCATTGGCGATATCGATGTTTTAGTTGAAGAAGCGCTATGTGCAATATTTGAAGATGTTCAACCCGAAATTTTCAACAAAAAACTCCTTATGCAGGCCTATTTTGCACACCAGGCGGGTGACGCTGATGTTGCAAATGTGCTCTATAGCTTAATTGAGCCTTCGAACTTTAAAACTGAACTTTTGCTTCATATTGTTCAAAAAAGTATTTATAAATATTTCCTTGAAATTGCGCAAAAACCCACAGGTGGGGTAATTAATATCTTTTCCAAAAAAGAAACACCCAAAAACCTTGCAGACCCGGATTTTTACATAAAACTTATAGAAAGCGAGTGGGTGAAGTAACTTTGGAGAGGATTTTAGGGCTGGACATAGGTGAAAAACGAATAGGGGTGGCGATTTCAGACCCGCTTGGCATTATTGCGAGTGAACTCGAGCTTGTTTTAAGAACCACAGATAAAGCCGCAATTGCACGCATAATATCCTTAGCGCGCGAAAATGGTGTAAAAACAATTGTTGCCGGTGTGCCTTATGATAATAACGATGATGCAACAGTGGGGCCCCAGGCACAAAAATGTATAGATTTTGCCAATGCGGTCAATACTGCTGCTAATAATGAGTTTGAAATAGAATTTTGGGATGAAACACTTTCATCATTTCAGGCAGAAGAGCTACTCAAAAAAGAGAAAAAGCGCTATACTAAAAACAAAGGGCTTGTTGACCT
This sequence comes from Candidatus Gastranaerophilales bacterium, assembly GCA_031549065.1. Lineage (GTDB taxonomy): Bacteria > Cyanobacteriota > Vampirovibrionia > Gastranaerophilales > Gastranaerophilaceae > JAVBQM01. The sequence continues at coordinate 1,020 of JAVBQM010000022.1, forward strand.
TAAAAGCGCCTGTTTGATTTTGGGCGAATATTTACAATACGGGAGAAAAAAATGACAGATGAAGTAGAAATGGAAGTAATTACGACTGTTGATGAAGAAGGAAACGAACTGAGGTTAAAGCTTTACGACATCGTTGTAGTGGATGACACAGAGTATGCGCTATTGTTAAATGCAGACGATGATGAAGACGATGAAGAGTCCGAGCTTGTTTTAATGCGCCTTAAAAAAGAGGGCGAAGACTATGTTTTTGAATCAATCGAAGACCAAGACGAATTTGACCTTGTTTCGCAGGCCATTATTGATGATGCTGCGGAAAACGGATAAAAAATAAGGCCAAAGTGCCCTAATAATCAAGCGTTTTAAGAAATTCAGGAAGACGGTAAGCTTCAGTTGAACCGACCATAATTTTCCACCCGCCCGATTGAAGTGCAGCTTCCAAGTCTTCTTTTAAATCTGCCAAAAGCCCCGGTATAATTATAGTCTTATGCTTGACTTTTTCAAGCACGGCATTTGCATCGATGATTTTTTTTGCAATTTTTGCAGTAATTTTTTCAGCCGACCAAGCCGTAAGAACGCTCATACCCTCAGATGGCGTAACCACAAGGTATGAACCCCTTTTAAGCGCCGAGAGTTCGTTTGCTACGGCAAAATAAGTCAGTGCAAAGTTTGTTGTTAAAAATACGTAAGCATTTTCATCCGGATTGTTAAATTCGTATACCTTAGATTCAACCTGCAAAGGCTTTTCAGGGTCTGTAAAAATGTTTTGACGAAGTGCAATAAGGGTTGAAATAACCGCTTCATCAAAGTGTGTAAAAATAATTGCAGAAGCATATTTGCAAACAGCCGCACTACCTATGGCACAAAGCTTTAAAGGGTTTTTTTCATTAAGCGTTACAATTGTCGGGGCGGCAAAGTTCTCGTCGCGCTCCAATATAGATTTTTTCCTGATGTGTGTTAAGTCTTCTATTAGCTTTGGAATTGAACCCTTGAATTCAACAGGCATAAACTGCGACAATTCATCAGGCGCTTCGCCCTTTATCCAGACGCCATCGAGAGTGAATTTTTGACCGATAAGTTCAATTTCGTAATTTTTTGCACTTTCAAATTGTTCGCTAAAATCGGGCGAAGCCGGGTCAAGTTCCACAAATAAACCCGTAGGGTTAATGAAAGTTTTCTCGTGGCGAAACATAACTTTTTCGCCGCCAAAAACGCGCCCATTGATTCGAACCTCTTTTTGTTGAATCTTGTTCGCTTGATTAAGTTTTTCCGTTAACTCTTGCGGAATGAATTGGCATTTTTCGCACTCTATTTGGTTTTTGGCAAGCTTTAGTGCAAACATCATACAGGTCGGACAGCCGCATTGTTTACAATTTGCTTCTGATGCAAAAGGGCTGGTTTTGTTTCCTGCGGGCAAAAATTTAAAAATATCCATTGCGCCAAGACTCATTTTAAGACCTCCTTTAGCGCAACAATGGTATTTGGGTGCCAAACAATTGCAATATTAGCGCCGGCGCACAAAAGAGCAGTTGTTGTTGAAATTTCCCAAGTCAAACTTCTTGTTTCAAGAGAGCCCCAAGAAGGTGTGAAATCGGTGCTTTTTGCTTCTTTTGCCTTAAAGCTTTCAGTGCCTGCAAAGACAATTATCGGCATATTGAGCATCTTATCACCCTCATTGCGTGCGGCCACAATGCGCTCTATGATTGAATATCCGTAATCAAGCCCATAACCTACGCAGCCCATATCAGGGTCAATCAGGATATTTTCGGGCTTCAAGCCTTCATCAATCGATAAAATATTCAATTCTTTTGTCAAATTAATATCAATCGGTGTCCTTAAAACGCAAGTATGGCCGCCAGCCAGGGTAGTTTTTACAATTTGTGCGTAATTTTTATCCTGAATAGGTGCAATAATTGAAGGTTTCTTTAAAAGCGGCGTAAGCTCAGGTAAAAGCACGGCATCCAAGTCTTTTCGCCCCGTACCTTTGAGCATAAATGCCAACTTGAATTCTGCGGCAATTTCAACCGCTTTTTCAACAACGCTTCGTGCGGCTTTAATTTCATCCTCTTCATCGATATTAACGCTAAAGCAAATGATTTCAGCGCCGACCCCAAGAGCCTTTTTGCAAGCCGCCTCAAGCCACACCAACGGTTCTTGAACGACTTTTTTGCCCCAATACTCCTTTAAAATCTCGGGGTAATTTTCATTAATTTTATAAAGAACTTCAAGCCCGAAAATTGGCTCAGTGTCCAAATTTTTAAACATTTCCAGACTATTTGTCATTCTTCGCAGTTAATCTCACCAAATTCAGCATCATCAAGCCCTGTGGCAATTTTCCTTGATTCTCTGACTTTGTTTATAATTTCGCTAAATTCTTCTTCGTCGAGCGTTTCGCGCTCTAAAAGCTCATGCGCCAATTTATCCATTATGTCGCGGTTTTCCTCGAGAACCTTTCTGGCTAAATCATACTGTTCGTCCACAATTCGCTTTACTTCAGTGTCTATTTCATAGGCAACCTGATCGGAATAATCACGCTGATGTCCGAAATCGCGTCCCATAAAAACATTATCTTGGCTTTTGCCGTAAGCCATATTGCCCATTTTTTCACTCATACCCCAAGATGTAACCATTTTTCTTGCAGTATCGGTCACATTTAATAAATCTTGCGAAGCACCTGTGCCGACGTTTTCCGGCCCGTATACAATTTCTTCCGCGGCCCTTCCGCCAAGAGAAAATGCAATTTTACCAAGCATTCTTTTCTTGCTGTAGTGTACTTTTTCGTCTTTCGGTCTTGCCCAAGTGACCCCAAGTGCCCAGCCTCTCGGTATAATTGAAACTTTATGTAATTCATCATCAAGGCCGAGTAATTTAATTACAAGCGCGTGCCCGACTTCGTGATATGCGGTAATTTCTTTATCTTCATCAGTTGTAACTTTGCTTTTCTTTTCAATACCGACAAGCACTCTGTCTATCGATTTATCAATATCTTCCATTGAAATTTTTTCTTTGTCGTGCCTTGCCGCTAAAAGAGCGCCCTCGTTTAATAAATTTTGCAAATCCGCACCGCTTAAGCCCGATGTACGTTTCGCAAGGATTTTTAAATCTACGTCATTATCAAGCTGTTTATTTTTTGCATGTACCCTTAAAATTTCTTCCCTGCCTTTAATGTCAGGGAGGTTAACATAAATTTGTCTGTCGAATCTGCCCGGTCTTAAAAGAGCGCTGTCTAGAATGTCAGGCCTGTTTGTTGCTGCCAAAACAATAACTTGAGTGTTTTCATCAAACCCGTCCATTTCAACAAGAAGTTGGTTTAGGGTTTGTTCGCGTTCATCATGTCCGCCGCCCATACCTGCGCCCCTTTGGCGTCCAACCGCGTCAATTTCGTCTATGAAAATAATTGCTGCGGGCTGTTTTTTGGCCTGTTCAAAAAGGTCACGGACACGCGAAGCGCCGACGCCTACGAACATTTCAACAAAGTCTGAACCGGAAATTGAGAAGAAGGGCACTCCGGCTTCACCTGCAACAGCTTTAGCCATAAGGGTTTTACCCGTACCGGGGGCACCCACTAAAAGCACACCTTTTGGAATTTTTGCGCCCAATTTGATATATTTTTCACCATTTTTAAGAAAATCTACAATTTCTTCAAGCTCTTGCTTTTCTTCATCAATACCGGCAACATCTTTAAAAGTTATTTTAATTTTATCAACCATAAGCTTAGCCTTGCTTTTGCCAAACGTTAAAGCTGCATTGCCGCCCTGTTGAAGCCCTTTAATAAACAAAACTATAAGGCCGATTAAGAATATGAACATAATAATTGAAGTTATGCTGCCGAGCCAGCTGCCTTCCGATGCCTTTTTATAGCTTGTTTCGACTTTATTTTCCTCGAGAATTGTTTGGAGCCGTGCATCATTATCGGGAATTGCCACCTTAAATTGTTGGGTAGGAGCGGGTATATTTTGCCCGCCAACCAAGGTTGTCATCTGTTTTGGTACTTTAACCTCGGCATTTTTTGGAACAGCAATAAGCACGCTCTTGCCTATTTCAACCGATTTTATTTCACCGGCTTCAACTCTATTTATAAATTCTGAATAATTTAAATCGTTCGTAACTGTTGTGGGGCCCGTAACAACAAGCAATGTAATCATAAAGGCGATAATGCCGACGATTATCCAAATCCCCAAAGACTGATTTTTGTTCATTTTTTAAACCTTTTGACTAATTCTGTTGCCATTATACCAAAAGAATTATAAAATGTATAACGGGAAGGATGAAACATTGGCGATAGTTTATTTATCAGCAGGCTCTAATTTAGGTGACAGAGTTTCACATATTCAACAGGCAGCGAGTTTGCTAAAAGCAGACGCCGGTGTTGAAATACTTGATACATCAAGTTTTTATGAGACTGAACCCTGGGGCGGAGGGTCCAAAAATTGGTTTGTGAATGCTGCGATAAAAATTCGCACAGACCTTTCTCCTGTTGAACTTTTGCGCGTTCTGCAAAATATTGAAGCATTGCTCGGGCGCTGTCGTGAGAAGGAAACCCGTTGGGGCGAAAGAACCCTGGATCTTGACATTCTTTTTTATGACGATTTAATCTTTGATAATGAAATTCTTTCAATTCCTCATAAACGCCTGCACAAGCGTGCCCATGTGCTTGTACCTATGCTTGAAATTGCATCTGGGATGATTCATCCCGTTATTCAAAAAAATATTGTTGAACTTCATGAGGCGCTTGAAGACCCCGAAGATGTGTTTTTGTATGGCACGGTAATGGGTGAAGAAATGAGCGCGAATTTCGATGAGTAATATTGCGATAGTCGGGGCCGGCGCTGCGGGTGTTTTTTGCGCCCTTCAAATTTTGGAAACTAAGCCCGATACGGACATTACCCTTTTTGAGAAGAGCGAACCCTTAAAAACCTTATTGCCAACGGGCGGCGGAAGGTGTAATTTAAGTTACGACGAATCGGATTTTCGCACTTTGGCGAAAAATTATCCGCGCGGGGAAAAATTTCTATATTCAATTTTTTCAAAGTTTGATGTTGCTCAAACGCTTGAATACTTTGAAAAAATAGGGGTTAAAACTTATGTTCAGCCGGATAGTCGTATTTTTCCCGTTGCGGATAGTTCGCAATTTGTGCGCGATACGCTTTTAAAACGTCTTAAGAAATTTAAAAATGTCCGCATTATTAAAAATAATATAAAAGATGCTAGCGAACTTAAGGGATTTAATTTCACGGTTATTGCTTGTGGCTCTAAAGGGGGTTATGAACTTGCTGCAGAATTCGGACATACTTTAACTCCAATGGCGAGCGCACTTTGCGGGTATATTACTGAAGAAAAATACCCCAGCGGCGTGTCGATTTTAGTGGGTGATGAGCCCAAAATTCCTTTATTATTTACACACCAAGGGATATCGGGGCCATATGTTTTTAAAGAAAGCTCGATCAATGCCTTTAAAAAGTACCCCTTTATTTTTCAAGTGCCGTTTTTAGATGTAGAAGAACTAACGGAGCGTGTCGGGCGAAACTCCAAGAAAAGCTTTGGCAATGTTTTGGGCGAATTGGTGCCAAAATCACTGGCAAAGGCGCTTTTGTCACCCGAAATTTTTGAAACTCAATGTGCCAACATTAAAAAAAGTGAAATCGAAAAGTTAAGAATGCTTGAATTCAATGTTTTGGCACCAGATAAAAAGGGTGAAACTGTTCGTGCCGGCGGAGTAGACCTTAAGGAAATTAAAAATACCTGTGAATCGAAAATTTGCCCCGGCGTTTATTTTATCGGTGAAATTCTTGATGTTGACGGTTTTTGCGGCGGCTTTAATCTTCAAAACGCTTGGTCTACCGCTGCTGTTGCGGCGCAGGATATTTTAAATAAAATTAACAATTAAACTAGCAAAAAAAATTTTTGGTATGTTTTCTATTTCTACATGAGTCGTGTATGAGAGGTAAAAAATATGAAAATTTCGCCGATTAGTTTTGCCGTAAATAGCGTTGGGTTTGTTGGCAGAAAAGCTGCTGAGCGCGAATGGCAAACCGAGCAGCTGGAAGTAGGCCCTTCAAAAGAACTTTGCGAAAGCGCTGAAGATGCATTCTTTAAAGAATCAGATGAGCAAGAGCGTGCGGAAAATTTTAGCTATAAAGTTGGCGATCTATTGAGCGGGCGCGAAAGAGACACAATCTATAGAAGATACGGATTGCAAGGTTTTGAGCCAAGAACACGCGAACAGGTCGCAAAAGACTTGCACACATCAAAAGGCATTATTAAGAACAGAGAAGAAAAAGCCTTAGTAAAACTCGGACAAGGCTTGACTCCTTACTGTGCTTAAAGCCCTAAACCCTTGCGCAACTTGTGACTTCAATCAACGTTTTTGCAACCGTTTTTTGTTCATCTTCAGTCAATTCGGCAAACATCGGCAGCGAAATAACAAGTTTGGTGTTTTTCTCTGTCACGGGTAAATCGCCTTCTTGGCCATTCAAATGTGCATGAACTTTTTGAAGATGTAACGGCACAGGGTAATAAATCATAGCGCCAATGCCTTTTTCCTGAAGTTTTTTATGCACATCATCGCGGTTTTCGATTTTTACCGTGTATTGGTGATAAACACAATACGTATTGTCAAGCTCTTTAGGGGTTTCTATTTGCGGCGCATCTTTAAACAGTTCGTTATAACGTGCCGCATTCTCGCGTCTTGCTTCGTTCCATTTTGTGATGTGTTTTAATTTTATGCGCAAAACCGCAGCTTGGATTTCGTCAAGACGTGAATTTACGCCAATTTCATCGTGGTAATAACGAATGGCACCGCCGTGGTTTCTAAGCGCTATTAGTCTGTCGCGCAGGAAATCCGAATTTGTTGTGGCTAAGCCGCCATCGCCCATACAGCCAAGGTTTTTGGTCGGATAGAAACTAAAAGC
>JAVBQM010000133.1:0-10755 GCA_031549065.1 Candidatus Gastranaerophilales bacterium
TATAATGTCTGCAATTAAGCGCGATATCGGCGTTAAAGACACAGGCACACTGCTCCCGGGCCATGGCGGAGTGCTTGACAGGCTTGACAGTCTTGTTTTTACAGCTCCTCTGTTTTTCCATTATTGCGTTTATCTCCACTATGCAGGGCTTATTAAATGAGAAATTTTTTAAAATACTGTTTTTTTCTTTTTTTCGTAAAGCCTTTTATTTATATTGTTTTAGGGGTAAATGTTAAAAACCCTGAAAATCTTCCAAAAAATGGCCCCGCGATTATTGTTGCTAACCATAATTCTCACATAGATACCCTTGTTTTGATGTGCCTTTTCCCGGTTTGTATGATTGGGCAAATTAACCCTGTTGCTGCTGCGGATTATTTTTTTAATACGAAATTTAGAAGTTTTGTTTTTAAAACGCTTCTGGGAGCAATTGCCCTTAAAAGGCACAAAGGCGGTTTTTCAAAAGAAGATATTTTCAAAGAAGTGAATGAGAATCTTCAAAACGGACATATTCTGATTGTTTACCCTGAAGGCACGCGCAGCATGGATTCTGAGCTTCAAGAATTTAAAACAGGCGTTGCACATTTAGTGAAGTCTAACCCTGATGTGCCTGTAATACCTGTTTATATCAACGGTCCGGATAAGGTTTTACCTAAATATGATTCGTTTTTAGTGCCTCATATTTGCGATATATATGTTGGAGAGGCGCTGCATTACGGCAGTTCAAACAAACAAGAATTTATGCAAGAAATAAAAGATAGAGTCGTTGCTTTGAGAGAAGAACACAAAGCGACCCACAGACAGTTCTAGAGGGCAAAAAGGAGTATTAATAATGGCAATTTCTGTATACCAATTAAAATCAAAATTTCAGGGTCTCTTAAGACCGTTGACAAATTTTTTGGCTAAAATCGGAGTAAGCGCCAACCAGGTAACGGTTTTCGCGTTTTTGCTTTCTGCGGCGACAGGGGTTGCCATAGCTTTGCTTTCGGATAAATCTTCTCTGGCGTTGCTTCTTTTACCGCTAGTTTTGTTTGTTCGTATGGCGTTGAACGCAATTGACGGTATGCTTGCGCGCGAACATAATCAAAAAAGCCGATTAGGGGCGATTCTAAATGAATTAGGTGATATTTTATCAGATACTGTTCTCTATATTCCACTTCTCTGGGTGTTAGGCGTAAATGTGTGGCTGAATATGGTTGTGGCAATTTTAGCGCTCGTCAGTGAAACGGCAGGAATTATGGGTATTCAAATCGGTGCTTCAAGGCGCTATGACGGGCCTATGGGCAAAAGCGACAGGGCGTTTTGGTTTTCGGTTTTAACCGTAGCAGCTCTTGTTAAACCTGTGGCAGTGGGAAGATTCATAGATTATGTGCTCTGTGTAATCATTTTCCTACTTGTTTGCACCATATTCAACAGGCTTAGAAACGCACTAAAAGAAGAAGTTTAATTTTCTACCCTGAACCTTTCTTTAAGCGGCATAAAAGTTTTTTCATCAGGCTGCGCGGTTGGTGTGCCGAAAGGCATTTGCGCAATCAATTGCCACGAAGAAGGTATATTCCAAACTTTTTTGACTTCTTTATCAATTAAAGGGTTGTAGTGCTGCAAACTTGCGCCCAGACCCTCTTTTTCCAAAGATGCCCAAACTACAAGCTGGAGCATACCGCTTGATTCAAGCGACCACTTTGGGAAACTCTCCTTGTAAAGAGGGAATTCCTTTTGCAGTTTTTTTACGGTGTCATCGTCTTCAAAATACAAAACTGTGCCATAGCCTGCCATAAATGAATTAATTTTTGCTTCGGTAGGTGCAAACGCCTCGGGCGGAACAATTTTTTTCAAAGTTTCCATTGCTATTTGCCAAAGCTTATCGTGGCTTTTGCCAAACAGCAATATTACTCTTGCGCTTTGAGAATTAAAGGCCGAGGGCGAATATAAAATCGCGTTTTTGATTAGTTTTTTGATACATTCATTTGCGACAGGCGAATTTTTACTAAGATTATAGTATGTTCGTCGTTCATGAATAGTTTTATAAAAATCTTGCATAAGTGCCTCCTGTAGCTTTATTATATTTTTCCATAAAAGTAATGCAATCCGCGAGTAGGGTATTTAAAACTTTGTTTAGTCTGTTATAATTAAACAGGAAACGAGGGAGGGTTTATGACAACAATTATAGGCGTAAAATTAGAAAATAGACACAATAATTCTCAAAAATTGCAAGAAATCGCAACAAAATTCGGATGTTCAATTAAAACCCGTATCGGGTTGCACGAAGTTTCAGAATGTGTTTGTTCGCACTCCGGATTGATTTTGTTTGAAGTTATCAATAAAGCTGCTGAACTTGAAAAGGAGCTAAAAACCCTTGAGGGCGCAGTTGTTAAAGTAATGGCGTTTTAAATACCTGACAATTTAATTTACAATGTAACGAAAATGGCAAATTTTTATTTTTACATGTTTTAATACAGAACAAGTGGAATAAAATAAAATTTTGTTGCCGCTTCCGGTAAAACAAAAAGAGCCAAATTCTTTAAATGTATCCCATGTCGAGGTAAAGGAAAAAGAATGAAATTATCCGCGATTAGTGCTTGCACAAACAATATGTCCAAAAATGCCGGCCAAAAGGTCAGCTTTGGCATGTTTGGTACAGAAACAGATGCCAGAATTGCAAGAGAAGGTGGTATGCCGAGACATAGAACGGAAATTACCCCAATTATGGCCAAAAAACTGAAGCCTTATACTGATATGGTCTTTAAGAATGTTGAAGGCAAAGACGGCTATGAAAGCGCCCCCGGAAAACCAATCACAACGCTTGAAATGCTTGAAAAAACTCCACATTTTTTGTTTTATCTAAGACAAGACGATCTTGTGGGCATCGCGCCAATAGAAGCTACATTTCTAAGAGAAAGTCCCAGAGTAAAGAATGAGTTAAAGAGCAAGCAAGAAAGTAAAAATCCCATGGTAATAAGAATACCTGATGTCGATGGGAGAGGCGAAGATGACGAATACGAATGGAGTGGGAAAACCATTCTCAACAATCTATTGGGATGGATATTCCAATTAGAATATAAAAACAATTTCCCCAAGCCTCCTTATTACAACCTTCCGGCTCAAGCTGGGGTAGAGTTAAGCGAAATAGATGCAATATTAGAACGCGATAGAGCCGCAGCAAGTCAAATAGGATAGCAAGATGAAAATTACACCGATAAACAATTACTCTGCATATTCAAAAACAAATTCTCAACCCAAAAACAGAGAAGTAAGTTTTGGGACTATTGAAGGCAACTACACTCGTGAACTTATGACGAGAATTGGTATAAACCCCAGAGAAGATATGTACCGTAACACCGTGTTCACTTTATATGAAGAAAACGGGGTGCTCAAAGGCAGACTCTCTTTAGAGCCATTAGATAAAATGCATGCAAAAAGATGGCACCGGGAAGAGATTATAGAAACATACAGAGAAAAATTGGCAAGTCATAATGGTGTGTTAACCAGTAAAGATCTTGTGGATACTTATTTTAAAGGGCTTATAAGAATACTTAGGCCTGAGGTTGAAGCCCCTCCTACGGATATTTCAGACATTATAGCCGGAAACCCTTAAAGCCGGTTTATGAATTTATGTAAATAATTTGTTGTTTCCCCCCTACTTTTAAGCAATTGCTAACTTTCAGAAGGTTTTTAGCAATGTGTCAATTCTGTGTGATTTAAATGCCTATTTCTAAAGTTCCAAAACTTGTATATGACTCAGTTAAATTTAACAAAATTAAAGAAGTTGTTGATGCTAATTTCAACGGGCGTTTTTCAAAACTTACAAATAAAATCACAAGAAATATTGAAGATGTTATAACAACGGAAACCGGCCATTCAAGGCTGGCCAAAAACCTTCTTGAAAGTTTTACTTACCCCGTTTTAGGTTTGCCGCGGGATATTCTTGATTTCTTTGCAAGAAAATTGGGCGCTAAAATGCCCAGAAGTGTCATAATGGAGAAAATTAACAAGTGGAAGCCGCTTGTTAAATACAGACGTGGCAAAGAAGCACAACAAGCAGAACGCGCTTTAAGGGGACTATACGAAAAGTTCTCTGATTCAAATGAAGCCCAGATTTGCAGCACACTGTTTGACGGGTTGAATAAACGTTTGGCTCCAAATGTTGCAAGATATAATACCAGAGATGGTGAAGGCTTGAAACGTCTTGTAACAGGGCTTATGCCCGTTCCGTTCTTATTTAGGGATTCATTCTATATTTCAAAAAAGAATAATGCCAGCGATGATGAAGCAAAAAAACAGGCTTGGAATAAGGCAAATCAAGAATTAATTGCCGCAGGAGGCGAAACTCTTAGTCAATTTACAATCTTAGGCGGTGCTTCAAGATTTATTAACGGTTCGCAAATTGCTGCCCCCGCTATTAACACTGCTATAGGCATCGGTTTCCACATAATTTCAAGATTAAGAACAGGCAGAAAGCTGACACACGTAAGCAAAAAACAAGTTGCCGAAAATATTGACCCAAGCAAGATAAAAAGCCTAAATGACTTTAAAAAATATGCCGCGAAAAAAGAAAATTTGGCTACAAAAGAACCCAAAAAAGATGGCAAAAAACGGCTTTTAACGTTTAAAAATCTTATGCTTTTTGCTGCGACAAGTATTGTCGGAGGTTTCGCACTCGCCATGGGTAAAAATAAGGCTTTAGAGTATCTTGCAAAAGAAGGCAGTAGCACTAAACGTTTACCGAGAATTATTAATAAAATAACCGGAAAATATGAAACTCTTGTCACAGAAGATATTTTTGCTTCCGGCAAATCCATTGAAGGTCTTGTCGACACAGTAAAAGAAAATTGCAGCGAAAATTTAATTAACTCAAAGCTTTCCATGGCATTTGAGTTGCTTAATAACAATGAGGATAAAGTTTTCTTGGGAACGATTGACAGGGTTGTTAAACTACCACTTGTAAACTTAAAAGTACAGGTAAAAAAACTTATTGAACTGCCCTTTATTCCCATTAGAATGTTGTTTGAAATTGCAAGCTACCCTTATAAGATAGCTAAAGTAGTCTTTGAGCAAGCTGTTTCAAAGTTGGTCGAAAGATCGGCCTCTGGCGGCACGACTCACAAAATATCCAGAGAAACGTTTGAGAAAATCGGTTTATTGAGTAAAAGAGGTGTAAGTAAGCTTGGCTCTGATGTTGACAACTATAATGTACTTCAGTATTACAACAAGTACACTGAACTAATGGAAAAACATAAAGGCAACCCCGCAGCAGTTAAAAGAGCGTTTAAGAAATCTTTTAGCAAAGATTTTGTGAGATATAACGACTTGGAACGTTCTTCAAAAATCGATAACTCAAAAATAGGTAAGCTGACACAACTTTTAGGAATGGTGGGCGGAATTTATTTTGCAACAAATGATGACTACAACCAAACGCTTTTAGAAACCGGCAGTGTAAGAAAAGCACAAGTTGACCAGAGGAGAAGAGGAGTTCAAAAGTTCACAAGGGTAACAACCGGTGTTGCAATTTCAGACTGGTTCAACCAAACTTTTGTGCGCAATTACAATAACTCGCTTTTGGGTACCGTCGCAGTCGTTGCAGCGTCTACATTTGCGGTTGATAAGGTAACAAGGTTTGTGCTCGGGCAGCCTTCTAAAAAATTAACAGATGAAGAGCTTAAGGAATTTGAAAAACAGAAAAAGAATGGCTTTATGGCACCATTTTACAAGTTTATGGATAGGTTGGCGAAATAGCTTGCTTCAGGGTATAATGGGCTTATGTACAATGTTGTTTTAACAACTGTTTCAAATAAAGAGCAGGCTCTTTTAATCGCGCGCGAACTTACTAAATCGCGGCTTTGCGCTTGTGTAAATATTCTTCCTTCAATAACCTCTGTTTATTTTTGGAAAGACGAATTGTGCGAAGAAAGCGAATTCTTACTTCTTATTAAATCAAGAAGCGGAGACTTCAAAAAAATTGAGGCGAAAATTCTTGAACTTCACCCGTATGAACTCCCCGAAATTATTTCACTGTCTATTGAAAAGGCGCATAAAAAATATGCAAATTGGATTGATGAAGCAATCCGTCAACCTTCCTAATTCCTTCGGTTATAAAAAAATGCCAAACCGGCTTATTTCTGCAAACTTATAAAACGCTATTATAAATTTGTATTAATTTAAGAAGGAATTATTTATGAAAAAACAATTATTAATTTTAACAGCTGTGTCCGTTACAATAGGTTTAACAAGCGCAGCTTATAGTGCTGATCCTTGGCATAGTCATAGTATTGCTTCAACAGATGATAGTCAAACTGTAGCACAAGAAGGAGAATCCGGCTGGGATAAAACCAAGCAAGGCACAGAAAATGAATATAACAAAATTAAAGAACATACAAAAAGCGGCGCTCAGAAAGTAGAAACCGGCACTAAAAAAGGCTGGGACAAAACAAAAAGCAGCACAGAGAAAACTTGGGACAAGACAAAAAGCGGTACGGAAAATACTTTAGGTAAAGCCAAAGAGGGAACAGAAAAAGGCTGGGACAAAATAAAACAAGGTACCGAAAAAGCTTGGGATAACACTAAAAAAGGTACGGAACAAACTTGGGACAAGACTAAAAAAGGCACAGAAAACCAGTATAATAAAATGAAAGAACATGTACAAAACAACGGAGCAAGTTCACCCGAAAACACCATTAAAGAAGAAGAGAAAAAAATAGAAGACTAGAGCAGGTGTCATAGATAATCAGAGGGGATATACATAAAGACAACAGCGCGCCATAAGTTTAAACCGGCGCGCTATGTTTTACTTTTTTTAAAAGCCAGGCAACATTTTTGCCCAAATCTTTCATATTTTCCATTGCTTCAACATCTTCCAGAACTTCGCCTTGAGGCCCCCCAAAGCCCATGTTCCAGTAAGTTGAACCTACAACAAACATCTGTGACATTAAAAACATAAAATAAATTGATTCCAAAACACTTGTTGCGCCGCCTCTGCGCTGTGCTACAACGGCAGCGCCGATTTTATGTTTAAAAAGCCCGCCGTTTGCTCTTGCAACATAGCCGGAGCGGTCAATAAGCGATTTTAACTCCGGTGTCATACCGGCGAAATAAGTCGGTGAACCTAAAATTATCGCGTCTGCACTGAGCATTTCTTCAAAAATTTTATTAAAATTATCGCCACTCATTATACATTTGCGGTTTTTGCTCTCAAAACAAGCCCCGCAAGCCATACAAGGTTTTATTCCGCTCGCGCCTATTCTAAGTAAGGTGGTATCAATACCTTCATCTTCTATCGATTTCAAAACTGCTTTTAACAATAACTCTGTATTGCCGCCTTCACGCGGGCTGCCGTTTATTGCAAGAACTTTCATAACCCTTCTCCCAACTTAACCTGTAGCCATGTTATTTTATCATTTTTTTTCAATTTGACTAGCAAATTTTATTTATCACATGTTTTACTTTAATGGTTAAATACAAATGTGTTGTTAGTTGTAAATGTAATGAGGATGAACGAATGAAAATCGAAATGAATTTAATGTCCCCGAAAGTAGCGGCAATCAGAGCAGAAGCTCTTAAGTCAGAAAATGAAAGGAATGTTAATTTTGGTGCAAATAATGTTTCTATGCCTGAAACCAGAAAACTTAGCGGTGCTGGTATCACAAAAGTAGGGGGAGTAAGTGATATAAACCTCGCAAGACCTGTAAATTTCTCCCGCGCGCTGTCCTTTACGGGCAACCCGAGCAAAAACCAAAAACAAATTGCTTCTATTGCGCCTGAATATCAAGATTTCTTTGATGTTATATATAAAGAAGGCGGCTTAGGCAACGTTGCCGGCGAAGCCAGCGTTGCTATGAAAACTCATGGTGGTGCCGACATAAGAACGTTTATTCCTTACCATACTCAAGATAACCTTGAAGGAAAGCTTAAAATAAAGCGCATGATACCTGGCGAGACTTTTGATACTCCAAATGGAAAAATCCCGGCATACAAATTTGAAGCAGTTGACAGTAATTACCAACTTAAAGATGACGAAGAATTTGTTGTTCACGTAAAACAAGAACCGGGCAAACCTGCCGCTTATAAGGTTATCGAAGACACAGGAATAAGCGGAAAAGTTGAAAGTATTAAACCTGACCTCTCCGGTGTTGATGAAACTCCATACAGAATGTTTAAAGCTAAAGCAGCCGGCAAAAAAGAAGACCAAGACGTTTATTTAATGTATTTGCCAGATACTGCAAGATTCCCCAAAGTCTACGGTAAGGGTCTTGAAGATCTTATCAAGGAAAAAGAAGAAGAAGCTAAAAAAGCAGCGGCCGCAGGAGAAGAAGTTAAAAAAGACGGTGTTAATGTTGAAGGTTACGGCGCAACAACGGGTAGCGGCGCAGGCAACTATGCTGATGGCAGAGCGGTTTTTGCAGATATTGCCTATGCTAACTTTGACAGAGCAGTTATGGATGCCCTTCCTAAAATGAACAATGAAAAATTCGGCAATTATAACCCAGCTTCTTTCTGGTTGCACGATAGACATGCTTTCCCTTCAGCAAAACAAATGTTTGAAGAATCGCACAGTGACGAAAATTCATACTGGAACGGAATCAGGGCGCATTCAACCTTCCATAACCCCGGAAGAGGTTATCAAGGTGTTTACAGGAACCCGTTTGATTTCTTAAGAATTGTCGGAACAAAAGCAGACCTTGAAGAATTGCAAGAAAGGCCTGTGTGGAAAAATATTCTTGAAGCGAACAAAACGATTGAAGATGCCAAAGAAGCAGCCAGAGAAAAACAAACAGAATTGTGGAAGGCAAAAGCATCGCCAGAAGAAATACAAAAAGCCGGGTTTGATATTAATAATAACCCTGCAATAGACGAAAAAGGCCTTAAAAAGATTGATGATATGCTTCAACCGATACTTGGCGAATACGTTGATTCACTCGGTACATATAACATGTGCAAAATTCCTGTTGTATTTACAAAGGCAGATCCTGATATGTTCAGTGCGGGAACGGTTTCTAAGTACTATGGTAAAGAAATGAGAGACCCACAAACAGAAGAAATCGCATACGGTTTAACAAAAGACTTTATGAGCATTGAAAAATATATGGTTGACGTTGTGAACGGTTCAACGCCGGCGAATGTGAATTTAAATCAGGTTGGCATTTTGGCCCCTAACCCGACTTTTGTTAACGGTTTTACAACTGAAATTAATAACGGGTTTAAACCATACCCTGAACTTGTTAAAGACGCGCAAGGTGCTGTTCAAAATATTGACGCAGTGTATGACGTAAAACAATCTAACAAAGAATGGTTTATCAACACTGTTGCCAAGGCAACAAAAGAAGGCAACCAAGCTTTGCTTGACTTGTTCTATGATAAAAAACAAGTTGCACAAGGCGCGACTGTTTTGGGTGGTTTATCGGAATTTAAGGAAGGCGATCAATTATTCATAAGCTGGGGCAGACCCGACAAACAAAAGGGTTTTCCTACAACAATGGAATCTTTCTATCAATATTTCAGCAACCCGGATATTTCTGACGATATGAAATCTAAAACAAAAGTATTGATGAGTGCGGGTCCTTGGCCCACAAAAGAAAAAGATCCTGAATTAAACAAAGAGTGGGAAGCTGTTCAACAAACCCTTAAACAAATTCAAGAACTTGACGGTGGCAAATATAAAGACAACATTGTTTTTGTAAACGGATTCTTCTCAAACAGAATCGGTATGTTTAGTGACTGGGGTGTTGTAACAAGTGAATATGAACCTTGCGGCATTACACCTTTAGAAGCTTTTGCTACAGGAACACCTGTTCTTTCTAACCGTACCGGTGGTTCGCCTGACTTTATTGAACCATACAATGGCTCAAACGCTGAAACTTCAACAGGTTTCTTAACTAAAACAGCATACAAAGTTAACCCTGAAGTTATTGGCGCTGCCGTTGGTACAATGGGCGAATATCTTGAACAAGCAAGAAGAAAATCTCTTGGCGGTCAAAACGCTGAAAATATTAAACAAGCAATGGAACTTTCAATTAATAAGCCTGAAGACTACAAAAAAATGGCAAGAAACGCGATTTCGCTTAAAATCGATTGGCATGAAAATAACGCGTTTAACGGTGGAAAATCAGCCATTCAAAGATATTTCCAAGATGCTTGGCACATAACAATTTAACAATAGGAGATAACAACAATAATGATAGTAAATAACATAGCTGCAACATCTGTTAGTTTTACCGGCAAAGTGCCAAGACCCGGGGCTGTTATTAAGATGCCTGATGAGGTCACTCCTGCCGCGCTTAAAGAATTACTTGAAAAATATGCTCCAAAGACGGAAGTGGATCAATTAAACACTAGCTTAAGATACATAAATGAAAGCTTGCGCGATAAAGTTGAGGGTTTAACCGAACAAGTCAAAAACCTGGAAAACGGACAAGCTGACGTTTCAGACGAACAGATTCAAGCACTAACCAAGCGAATCAAAGACCTTGAAGATAAAAGCAAGCTAGGTAAGCAAAGCCAGAGTGTAATGGAATTCATCAAAGGGCACAAAGTTGCAGTAGGCGTCACAGCAGCAGCAGTTTTAGCGGCAGGGGTAGCGGTTTTTGCTTATTCGAAACATAAAAAAACAAAAGCGGCTGAAGAAGCAGCAAGCCCTGCGAGGTACACTCCTCCGGCTGCCTAGGTTATTTTACGACAATCAAAATTGTTGAATATTTGAAAAAGCGGCTTGTTGGCCGCTTTTTTCATCTAAACAGTCTTTGACAAGGGGCTTTTGAAAGCCTATAA
>JAVBQM010000039.1:0-15360 GCA_031549065.1 Candidatus Gastranaerophilales bacterium
AATAATCATAAATTTCGGTTATTGTGCCCACAGTTGAGCGAGGGTTGTTCGAAGTCGATTTTTGGTCAATAGAAATTGCAGGTGAAAGACCGTCAATGTGCTCGACATTGGGCTTGTCCATTTGTCCCAAGAATTGGCGCGCGTAAGTTGAAAGACTTTCAACATAGCGCCTTTGACCTTCGGCAAAAATAGTATCAAAAGCCAGTGAACTTTTGCCCGAGCCTGAAACACCCGTGAAAACTATAAGTTTATCCTTGGGCAATTCCAGCGAAACATTTTTAAGGTTATGCTCTTTGGCGCCCGTGATTACAATCTTGTCAGCCATGGTAACATTTTATCACCAAAAAAGCGTCTAAAGCCAATCGTTCACAAAAGCTTTGCCATTGTGTGTCATGCAGATTTGACAAAATTCTGTATCAAGAACCATTTTGTTTGAAAAATTTGAAAGATCATTGCCCATTCTTGCGCGGAAATCACCCGAAAGCGCCGGACACGAGAAAATTCCTTTTTTGGTTAAAATGCGGGAATTTGCACAATCGAGATTGGTTGAATTATTGCCGCCATATTCAATATCGCCTTTGGCAAAGTGCGGCATTATTTTTAAATTTATAGCCTCAAATTCAAGCCCCGCTTTTTTAAACATATTTTTAAACCCCTCTACGAGCGATTCTTCATTCTCTTTGTAAAAATTTGTGGTTGAAACTATGGGGTTAAAGTCGTATTTTGATAGAGCCATAAGCGCAAAAAGTGCTTTGCGGAAGCTTCCACGCCCCCTTATAGAGTCTTTTTTAACTTCATCGTTATGTTCAAAGCTTATACGGTAAATAGTTTCGAAATTGCTTTCATCATCGATTTTCCTTAAAAACCGTGCCTTTTTCTCGTTAATCATTACTCCGTTTGTTAAAATTGTTACATTTGTTATGCTTAAACACATGCGTAATATTTGGTTAAAATCGCTGTGCATTAAAGGTTCACCGCCTGTCAAATAAATTGAACGCACGTTTTTCCCGCTGATGTGCTTAAGAGCATTTTTAATTTTCTCAAGTTCGATAAAATCGTTTTCTTGCTTATAAAGACTTTTCTCGATGTAACAATGTCTGCATTTTAGGTTACAAGCCTTTCTTGAAAGCTCGATAAAAAGATTATCCAGTTTGTTTAGGCGCACCACAGGCGCTTGTATAAAGTTTCTGACAGCTTCTTGCAAGATTTCCCCCCATTTTGTCCGTATGCCTTTACTGTAGCGGCTTACACGACGAACACTCGACTATAGGCGCTATGCCTTAATACAAGAGTACTTCAAAAAGTTAAAAAGAAATCGCCGAGGAGAGCAATTAAAAGGACAATCTTCTTGTAACAAATTGCTTTTTGACAACCCTGTGTAATATAATTAAAAGGACCCTAATATACGGTTTCAGAGGATAATTTGGCAAAAACGAAAATTAATGAATCAATTGCGCTTTCATACGGCTGGTTTGAAGCCGAATTTTTGCCGAGAATAATTGAAGGGCTTAACGTTTTTTGGGAAACCGAGTTTGAAGTTAAGCTTGTTTCGATTTCAAATTTTGATACCGTAAAAAAAGACAAATTCAGCGCAGGGGAAACTTATTTTGCAAAACCGGTGAGATTAAATTCACACCAGAACGCAATTCTCAGAATTAATGCTGTTTTTATTCGCACAGTCCTGCACTCAATTTTAGGCTCATCCAACCCTACTTTCCAGCTTTCGGCCTTGAGCGAGTTGGAAGTGAAAATTCTAAATTCATTTTTGGATTTTATGCAAAAGCAAATCTGTCCGATGTTTTTACCCTACGATGAAATCCCGAAATATGCCTTGAAAAACAAGGAAGAGTACAACCTCACATTTTCAGTCAGGAAAGAGGGTGTAGCGGCTGCAAAGTTTGTTGTAACGCTGCCTCAGAATGTTTTGGTGCCGAATTATCTGCCTAAAGAACGCGACACAGAAAACCCGATTCCGGACGATTTTACTACTTTTGTTGCACTTAAGGCGGGTACGACAAGATTGACTTTAAGTGAATTAAAACTTCTTAGTGCAGGCGATATTGTGCTCTTGGAGCAAAGCAACGTTAACAGAATGCAGGTTAAAAGCGGCAACGTGCTTAAAGAATTTAAAGTTTCGCCCGACCCGGGGTTAATGGTTGACCTGGACGAGGAAGAACACGACGTAAATAATATAGGAGGTGCGATTGTGCCAAAAAATATGTGGGACGACATTCAAATTGAAGTGAGCGCAGAGTTTGAGAAAGTTAAAATGACACTTGGAGAGCTAAAGCAAATCACAAACGGTATGGTTATTGATCTTGCCGATGCTTTTAATAGTAAAATCTCGCTCGTTGTAGAAGATAAAGTTGTTGCAAGAGGTGATTTAGTCATTATAAATGATAGATATGGCGTGCGTCTGGATGAAATTATTAAAGAAGACGACCAAGACCCTCCGGCTGCTAAACCTGCGGCCGCACCAAAAGCAGGTAAGGCTCCTCAGGCAGCTCCTCAAGCGGCCGCCAAAGAAGCACCCAAGGGTGAACAAGGCGAAGAAGAAGACTTCGATTATTCAGATTTTGAGGATGAAGAATAAATAAAATGACAAAATTTATTTTAGCATTTAGTGTTTATACAATGGCAATGGTGGGCGTAATCGTCGTCGCATTTTTAGTGTGGCGCAACGCTGTTATGGGTTCAAATTCTAAAAACGGCACTATAAAAATAGAAGAAAGCCTGAGTTTAAATTCCAGAAAAACATTGTATGTAATAAAAATTCAAGGCGAACGCTTCTTAATTGCGGCAGATGTTGATAAAACAACATTTTTGGCTAAATTAAATGATAGTGATAATATGGCAAATGTTATGCGAAGCGATTTTAGCGCCACAAGCTTTAAAAACGAGGAAACAATCACAGAGGAGCTTACTGCGCAAAAACCCGCCGTGATGAGGAATATTTTAAAGGAATTTAAAGCAAGGGGGGGCGGCTAGATGGACGTTTTAATTAAAGACTTAAACCCCGTAATTCAGCTTTTGGTGGTAATGAGCGCGTTTTCGCTTCTGCCTTTTGTGTTCACCTGTATGACTTCTTTTTTGAGGTTCAGTATTGTTTTTGCAATGCTTAAAACCGCAATGGGAACCCAGCAAGTGCCTCCAGGTATTGTGCTTGTCGGTCTTTCAATAATCCTTACTTTCTACACTATGTCACCTGTTTTTGAACAGATGTATAAAGCGGGCGAGGTTCCATATAAAAAGAACGGCGATATTGTTCTGGCGCTTGCAGAAGGGTCTAAGCCTTTAAAGGAATTTATGCTCAAGCAAACACGACAAGAAGATCTGGCGTTTTTCGTTGAAAAAACAAGGGGCGGCGCGCCAAATTCTCCTGAAGAACTTACCATTTGGGAAGTTGCGCCGGGGTTTATCATCAGCGAACTTAAAACCGCTTTTGAAATCGGTTTTATAATTTTCATTCCGTTCATTGTTTTAGACCTTGTTGTGGCAAACATCCTGCTTGCTTTGGGTATGTTTATGTTGTCGCCCACGATTGTTTCGCTGCCTTTTAAACTGCTGATTTTTATCGCTGTTGACGGCTGGAGCCTTATTGTTAAAGGAATGGTGGGGAGCTTTAACTGATGGAATTATTAATGGAATACCTTGCAAAAGGTTTTGTGACAATGTTAACAGTTACCGTCCCTTGCGTTCTTGTGGCAGCAAGTATCGGGCTTGTGGTGGGTATTTTGCAAGCCGTTACGCAAGTTCAAGAACAAACAATTGCCGCTGCACCAAAAATTATACTTGTTTTTACGACAATCATTATTCTGGGCGGTTGGTATGTAAAAGTTCTTAGCGACTATTTCATTGAAGGCACCAACCTCGCTTTTAATATTGTTCCAAAGAGCGACAACTACGTTTTACCTTCGGATTACTATCGTTACTCTAAACCTTTTGCTGGCGAAATGCACGATGCTATTAATAAAGATAGCGGTAAAACAGAATATTTAATGAAAAATCCCGGCAAAGTTCCATACTCACAAACGCAAAATAAAACGCGCTCAACCCCCACAAATCGCGGCAGCAACCCTACGCCGAACTTTATTGAGCGTAATAAAATCATGGGCCGGTAACAAAGCTTAACATTTAGGCAATTTCTCTCGTGAAATATACTTTGTATATATAACACACGAGAGAGGAATATTATGGCTTTTACGCCTAATTTTAAATCAATGCCGGGCGTTGACCCTAATGCTGTTATAAAAAACCACGCCAAACAAAGAGGCATTACCGAGAGCCAAGCTGCAATGGAGCTAAAAACGCTTTTTGGTATAGCTGAACCTAAAAAAGAAGAAGTGGGTAAAGCACACTTTATTGGCGGCAGCGTTGACGAGGCAAGTAACAGAAAAGGTTACGGAGGAGATTATGCTTTTGATATTGCGTCGCAATATGCCGGCAAATCATCCGGTTCTTCAGGTCGCACTTTAAATTTTGAGTGCTAAACCTAAACTACAATTTCTTGTTCATTGCTGTAGGTAACATAACCTGGTTTTGTGCCGGGCGGCTTTTTTAGGTATTTTTTCTTCGTATAAATAACCGAGGCTTTGGCGTTATCTTTTAGCGGCGAATTTTCTTTGACAAGTTTAGCGCAAAATTCCAAGATTTCTTTTGTTGGTTGTGTTTGAGTTGTGTTCCCGCTGCGATTTTTTAAAATAACGTGCGCAGAGGGGTAATTAAGTGCGTGAAACCAATAGTCCTCGCCGCTCGCTAATTTTGAAATTAAATATTCATTTTGTTTAGAATTTTTACCGAGATAAATTGTGCAACCGCCGCGCTCGAAGCTTTCCAGAGTAATTTTTTGAGGTTTCTTTGGCGTGTTTTGTACTGTTGGTGCAATTATATCTTTAATTTCGTTTAATTCTTCCGCGCTTTCTGCGTTTTGTATCTGAAAAAGAATTTCTTGCCAGTATTTTTGGCTTTCAAGCCCCTGCTCCGCCAAACTTTGTGCATGCGTTACGCGCGTTTTTTCTTTTTTATAGAGTTTAAAATATTTTTGCGCTTCATTTATCTCGCCTTTTTGCAGGTTTGCATCACCTTTTTTCTTGTAGTCTTCGGCCTTATCTTTGTCTGTGCGAAGGGGTTTAATTCTACCCAATTCCTTTTGTGCAATTTTTTCAAGCCCTGAGCGGATTTTTTGAGTCATTCCCGTGCCCATATATTTTGAGAAATATTTTTCAATAGAGTCATTTAAGTCTGTGCCGCCATCAAAATGCTTTATGAGCGCGTTGACATCCCCTGTGGCCAGATTTTGAAGCCTGGTAAAAAATGTGGCCGGGTCATTATCAAAAACCTCTTGTATTAGCGGTTTTGAAAGGTAATAATAATGCTTGCTTATGGCGTCAATAATATCCGCCTTACCTTTAATCACTTCACTAAATGAACCGTAGCTCGTTTTTAGAATATCTGTTTTATGTTGCACTGGCGGGTAAATATAGCTTATACCGCCATACAGTTCTCGAACAGAGCTTTTTTCGCTTGAAATATTGTGCACGCAGCCAATAATAGCGCTCGTTTTTGCATTATAGAGAATAACGTTTGAGTGCTTGCCCATAAGCTCGATACAAAGGCAAAGCTGATATTGAGAACCGATTTCATCATAAGCGTTGAAATAAATTTCTAAAATTCGCTCGTACTCAACGTTCTTGAATCCGACGACCCTTGCGCCCGTAAGGTGCTTCCTTAAAAGCATACAGAACATCGGAGCTTGCTTAGGAATTTCACCCCAGCCGCCTTCTTTAAAGCAAACGTGAGCGAAATCAGGCTGAACATTTATATATAGTTTTTTTGTCTCACCATTGTTGCGGAAAGTTAAAACAAGCTCTCTTTTCGAGGGTTGCTGAATCTTTTGCAGTGCCGCGCCTTCAATCCAACCCCCATATTCAGAACACCAAGCCTTTAAAGTTAAAGAATCAAAACCGTGCAAAGCCCTACTCCAATTGCCTTATGGCAAAAGCTGCCTTGTCTAATTCACCAATCAGTTTTTCTTTTTCTTTTTGAATATTCTTAACGCTGTATTGCCCGTCAGTTATGGGCACATAGCGTGAATAATAATTGGCGTCGTAAATTAAATTGCCAAAAGTTTTGGCGCAATATGAGGCCCTCTGTGCCCAGGTATAGGCGGGCGAGGCGCTGTATGAACTTGAAGAATAAGTTTTTAAAAGTGTTGAAACGTTTAAATCGAGTAAATTCACCTGGGCATTATATTTTTGGACGTTGAAGTTTTCTTCAAGCAGTGTGTAATATATCTTTTCAAGCAAATCTAGAATCGAGAGCATATCTTTGAGATAAGGGCTTGGGCCTTCTTTTTTAATAATTACATCCAAAAACAAGTCATCGTTGAGGGGCGCCTTCATAAGTTCTGCGGAACCCGGCGTGCCTTCTTTTATCTTCTCGGGCGCGCTTTGAGTTCCTTCTTTTTTGTATTCAAAATATCTGTCGATGTTGGGCAAAGTACCCTTGTAGCCTGTTGAGGGTACACTTTCTGACGATTTTGACTCTTTTGATTTAAAGAGAGAAAAAGCAAATACAGGGGCTGTTTGTGCCCCTAAAAGTAAAAGTAAAAGTAAACTCGCAAATCTCTTCTTCATAATATATATTATAACGAAATGAGCGAGTAAAGCAAAATGCGAAGCAATTTTGATTTCGAGCGAATAAGTTGCGGGCGCAGTATAACGAAATGAGCGAGTAAAGCAAAATGCGAAGCAATTTTGATTTCGAGCGAATAAGTTGCGGGCGCAGTATAACGAAATGAGCGAGTAAGGCAAAATGCATAAATTATAATGGCATGATTTATTAAATAATCGTTATAATTTTTAATAAAAATTGAGTCAAAATACTATAATTGTAATATTGAAAAACCTTGCTATAGCTGAAAAAAATCGACCCGTTCATATTTTCTACTTGCAATTTTGAAATTATATGTTACAGTGTCTATGAAAATCAGGGTTTCATTTGCTCTAAGGTGTAGTAAAAGAGGAAGCAAATATTTTACCCTGTTGACAGAAGAAAAGAGGAATAAATGACAAAAAAGCTAGTCAAAACGATGCTTGTATGCCTATGCCTTACCTATACTTTTAATGCCGCTAATGCGCTCGGTTCACAATCAACTGAAATTATAGCAAGCGTGGCTCCAAGCAAAGAAGCCAAAAAAGAATCGGTTATTGAAACCAAAACAGAAACAAAAACAGAAACCAAAGCTGAAGTTAAAGCTAAAGCCAAATCTAAAGCCGAAGCCAAAACAGAAGCTAAAAACGAAACCAAAGCTGAAGCCGAAGTTAAGAATGAAGTAAAAGCATCTGAACAAGCAGCGGAAACAAAAAAAATAACTTCTGAAGAAGTTAAAAAACCTGTTGCCGGATCAGTAAGCGTAGAACAAAATACGCCTGTTGTTAGCGCAACACCAGCACCGGTAGCAAAACCGGCAAATGTCACCCACGTGGCAAAAGGCCCGACATCTGACATCAAGAAAATGATTATTGATGTTGCCCTAAGTCTTGGTGTAGACCCTTATGTAGCGCTAAGTATAGCTAAAATGGAATCAGGATTTGACCAAAATAAAAGAAACCCGAGCGGCGCAGTTGGTCTGTTTCAGTTAATGCCAAGCACAGCAAGAGTTTTGGGAGTTAACCCCCACGTTGCAAAAGATAACATCAAAGGCGGCCTTTTATACTATAGACAACTCTACAAAAGGTACGGTTCAATGGAATTAGCTCTTGCCGCTTACAACGCAGGCCCCGGCAACGTTGCTAAATACAACGGCGTTCCGCCATTTAGGGAAACACAGGCATTTATCACAAAAATCAAGCGCGAATACGACATTCTTAAATCTGACCCGCTTTTAAGACCAAGTGGTACATTGTAGAAAATTTTAAGACAATTAAAAGCCGCCTTTTGAAGGCGGCTTTTTTGTACCTAACAACACTTAATTTATTTTACTTATTCTTATTTATCATTCAAAGCTTCAACGCCCGGCAAAGCCTTGCCTTCGATGAACTCTAAACTTGCTCCGCCGCCTGTTGAAATGTGGCTGAAGTCATCGTTTGAGTAGCCATATTTTTTCACTGCCGCAACAGTATCGCCACCGCCAAGAACACTCACTGCACCGGCTTTTGTTGCTTCATAAACAGACTTTGCGATTTCTTTTGTGCCTTTTGTGAATTTTTCAATTTCAAATGCTCCAACGGGGCCATTCCACAAAATTGTTTTAGATTTTTTAATAGCTTCTTCAAAAGCTTTTATAGTATTAGGGCCAGCATCCACCCCTTCAAAATCGTCAGGAATAGCGTCTACAGGCACAATCTTTGTGTTGGCTTTTTCAGAAAAGTCATCTGCCGCTAAAACATCAGTTGCCATAATCAAGCTCGTACCTTTTTCTTTGGCTTTTTTCTCAATTGCGCGTGCAACATCCATTTGGTCATCTTCGCAAATCGAATTACCGATTTTACCGCCATTCGCTTTAACAAATGTATACGCCATACCGCCGCCAACAATAAGGTTATCCACCTTATCAAGCAGGTTTTCTAAAACCCCGATTTTGGAACTGATTTTTGCGCCACCAACAATTGCGGTAAACGGGCGAGCAGGATTTTGCAACAAGCCGCCAAGCGCGTTTAATTCTTTTTCCATTAACAAACCACTAACTGCAACAGGAAGCAGTCTTGCAACTCCTTCGGTTGAACAATGCGCCCTGTGTGCTGCGCCAAAAGCATCATTAACATAAATGTCACCCAATTTTGCAAGTTTTTTTGCAAATTCAGGATCGTTCGCAGTTTCTTCCGGGTAAAAGCGAACATTCTCAAGAAGCGCAACCTGACCGTCTTTTAAGCCGGCAACAGCTTTTTCAACTTTTTCGCCAATGCAATCATCCAAGAATAAAATTTCTTCGCCTAAAAGCTCTGAAAGCCTTTTTGCTGCGGGAGCCAGGCTGAACGCAGGGTTTTTCTCGCCTTTTGGGCGCCCAAGGTGAGCCATAAGAATAATCTTTAACCCTAATTCTTTTAATTTTTTAATTGTAGGCAAAATTGCCACAATCCTTGTGTCATCCGTTACATTGAAACTTTCATCCAGTGGAACATTAATATCCACCCTTACAAGGGCACGTTTACCCTGAACATCTTTTAAATCTAAAATTGATTTTTTTGCCATTACTAACTCCTGATTCTCCATAGTATTTTTACCTGATAACTCCATTCTACAATAAAAATTCTTTTTATTCTTGCAACAAAAATTCCAAGTTGTTAATTTTTGTAACAATGTTCCATTACTGTATAAAGTGAACGTCGAAAAATGACGACAATATCGACAATGTGTATAAAAATGCAGAAGGGCAAGAAATGAAAATTGATCTTAACTGGCTTATAGGTAAGTTTGGTACCAATAAAATTTCTACAATTGAAGCAAAAGACTCGTCAATTGCGGCAAAATTAAAAGCAAGCGATAGTAATAAAGACGGTTGTGTACAGGAAAACGAACTTGCCAATGTTGAGATTGATTGCACTTGTGGGAATGAAGAAAGCAAAACCACTCAGAAAACAATTGATGGCGGCAGAACAGAGCAAACTTATAAAGACGGCAGATTAGTTAAAGAGGAATTTAAAAACGGCGCCCATATTGATTATGAAGATGAAGGCAAAACCAAAATGCAGTATGATGCAGCCGGAATGGCGAAAAAAACCTATGTAAACGGCGAGCTCATAAGGGAAGATTATAAGGACGGCTCTTATGCCGTTTACGGTCAAAACGGCACCAGGGTGCTTTATGATGCTAAGGGCAACCTTATTTATGGCACACAGGAAATATTTGAAAATATCGATAAAATGTTGCCCGATTGCGATAAGGCAAGCAAAGATAATTGGCTTGTAAATACTTGGAACACTCTTTTCGGGAAAGGCAAAAACCAGCAGGCAGAAAAATTATTCAAGGAATTTCAAGGGCTGAACGATTCGGAATTATATTTATACCATCTGCAAAATGGCGGAAAGATTTTGAGTGATTTGGAAAACATCAATAATTCCGTTTCAAACCAAAATCTGTCGAAAGAATTTGGAGAATTCATAAAAAGTTATAAAGAAATTGTTGTAGAGTTTGATAACGAATATCACGGTGTTGATGATGATTGCAACCACGAAAAATCGGCCTGTAGCGGTGCTTCGATAAGCGGTGTTGTTGAAACCGCTAATACCGCCCAAGCCACAGGAGCTGTTGAAACCGTAGAAACCGTAGAAGCTACCGAGGATTACGAACAACTCGTTAACGACTTCAACGATTTGGCTGATGAGGTTGATGATGTTGATTATAATCCCGATATCCCTTCGTATGATACGGAATTGCCAACAGTTGACCCTATTGACTACGCCGATGATCCCGTGGAAGTGGTTGTGGATAATACTGATGCAACTATTGAAAAAATAAAAACCTCCAAAACTCAACTCAACGAAATTATCAGTAATCCGTTAATATCTGAAGATATCAAAGAAAAAGCCCGAACTGCCCTTAAAAAGCTTGAAAAGGCCGAATCTAATGCTGAAGCTTTAAAAAGCGGCGCGGCTGATGTAATTGCCCTTGCTGATGAAGCCATATCCAAGGCCGGCGCTAAAATTGATGGAATTTTGACTAATGTTTCAACAGAGATAGAGCTTGTTGCAAGTTCAATTGGCACATCAAGCCCGATCATTGAAGCAGCCATTTTACAGAGCGACCCGGGTGTTATTTCTGCAGCTTATACTCAAGCCCTGGAAACCGTTGAACTTGCGCAAGGCACTTTGGATAAAGCTCAACAGATGCTAGACCAATTCCCTTCTGAAAGCAGTATCCTTAAATTTAGCGAAGCAAGAGGGTTTATGGAATCTTATATTGCAAACTGTGAACAAAATCTTCGAGAAGCAAATAAAATCAAAGAAAAAATCGAACAGGCACAAACACAAGTTTCTGAAGCCCTAGAAGCGGAAACAGAAGAAGTTATTGTTGATACTGAAGAGCAATAACACCAAAAGGAGCATGCAAAATGGAATTTAAAATTAGTGACATAATCACAAAACTCAAAGAAGGTGGCCTAAAGGGTATCGACGATAAGCTTGCCGGCTATATTGAAAATCATATTAAAGATTCTGAAAAAACTAACAAAAACGGAAAACTCAACGAAAATGAACTCCAAGCTTTCTTGAGCGAAATTGATGAAGATAAGAGTGGGACAATCAGCGAAAGCGAACTCGATAAATTTCTGGGCAAAAATAAAGAAGGCCAAGAAATAAAAGAATCAATAAAAAATGTTTTGTCTAAAAGTAAAATTCCACTAGAGGAAGAAAAAGTCTCCGCGCTTGAAGGAAAGCCGGGCATCAAACGAGAAGAAGACGACGGCAAATATTATCTCAATGTTCAAAAAACGGGTTCAGACCCCCTTGAAGGTAATAAAAAAGCCAACAGCTGCTTGTGGAATATGTGGGAAAACTATTTCAAAGGCTCGGTTGATTGGGCAACTTTTAAAACAGAAATGATGACCTCTAACCCTCAAATTTACGGAGAGGATGTTAAAAGAGGCAGTCGCACGGGCGCAGTTGTCGAAAGATGGATTTATGACAGCGAAAAAATATATTTGCCGGCGCATTTACTTGGAAAAGTAGACAAAACCAAGGAAACCGACAAACCCGACACTAAACCCGATACTAAGCCGGAAACCAAGCCGGAAACCAAACCGGAAACGGAGCCTGACCATAGAATCAAGGAAGTAAGCACGGAAAAAGGTGAAAACAATGGCACTATCGACGTAAATAAATATGAAGACGATTGCACTGTCAGAATTTATAGAGACGAACAGGGCGACAGATTTAGATATGAAAACTTGGATAGCAAGGGCCGCCAAACCAGAGATGCAGAGTATCATAGCGACGGCGTAAAAGAAAAGAAAAGAACCGATACACAGTATTATGACGACGGTTCAAGAAAAGTTACGATTACCGAATATGATGAAAAAGGTAAAGTAAAAACAGTGGTTGTCAGAAAAATTGATGCAAACGGCGTTATCCAATCTGAAAAAACCGATGATGAATATACAATTCAAGACGGTAAATCAACCTGTGAAGACGGCGGTCTGACAAGTAAACAAAAGCAGCAAGTCGGCCAAGATATGAAAAGAGCCCAAGATGGCATATCAAAAATGTTATCTACAATAAACGGAATCAGAGATGCCCTCGGTAAGGCCACCAGCCAGGGTGAATTTGAAAAGTTATTATCTAACGCTGAGTATTTTGCTGATTCTATAGATAAATTTGTATGCGGAATGGAAACAAGAATGCATAATTGGGGTGCATACAGAGACTCCGAAGAACTTAGTTCCTACCGAGAAGCAGCAAGTTCTTACATCATGCAGACTCAAATGAGGCTTCAAGAATTGAAAAATCTTACAGAAGAAATAGAAAAGAAATGCGAAAAAGAAGAAGATGAAGTCTACGGATAAGAGACTTACTTAACGTGAGTTTCGTCTATTTCCTTGCGCTCTCTTTGCCTTCTGTAGCCGTATAAAGCGTAAATTATAATACCTGCCACGACCCAAAGAGCGAATATTGTGGTGGAAACTTTCAATGAGCGCATTGAATAAAGCGTTAAACCGCCACAGCAGAGTATACCCAAAATCGGAAATAGCGGCACAAAAGGTGTTTTGAACGGGCGCGGTCTGTCCGGGTCGGTTTTTCTTAGAATAAGAACAGCTATACAAACAACAATAAAGCTTGCAAATGCGCCAAAATTACAAAGTTCGGCCGAAATGTTGATGTCCATAAAAAGCGCACCCAGAAGCACCAGAATCCCCGAGAACCAGGTAATTATATGAGGAGTTTTGTATTTCGGGTGAATTTTTCTCAAACGCGTAGGCAAGAATTTGTCGCGGCTCATGGCGTATAAAATTCTTGTTGTGCCGTATTGGTAAACCAGAATGACCGAAGTTAACCCTGTGAGCGCACCGACTGAAATCAGCCCTGCCATCCAATTTTTCCCGATAAAGCTCATGGCGTGTGAAATCGGCGCCATAACGTTAATTTGGTCATATGGCATAATTCCTGTTAAAACCAGGGCAGCAAGAATATAAATTATTGTGCAAATTACAAGAGTGCCGATAATGCCTATGGGTAAATCTTTTTGCGGGTTTTTGGTTTCTTCTGCAGCGGTTGAAATAGCGTCAAAGCCGATGTAAGCGAAGAAAATCAGAAACGCGCCCATAAATATGCCTTCAAAACCATTTGGCGCAAAAGGCGTCCAGTTTTCAGGCTTAACGTAAAACGCGCCTGCGAAAATAAAAAGCCCGATTACAAGAAGCTTTATCACAACCATAGTAGTTGCCATTGTGCTTGATTCCTTGACCCCACGCACCAAAAGCCAGGTGACAAGAATTATTAAAATGAGCGCAGGCAGGTTTATTGAAAACGGAATTATTCCAAAAAGCTGCGGTATCACAGTACTTGGGTCGAGACCTTCTTTAAGGCAAATAAGCTTTGCGCTTCGAGAATCATTAATAAGCCAAATCGGAGGGTTAACAAGCCAGGCGGGCAAAATTCCCGAAAATCCTTTTAAGAATTCCATTAAATAGCCGGTCCACGCTGAAGCAACGGTAATATTACCAATTGCATATTCGAGCATCAAAATCCAGCCGATAATCCAAGCCATAAATTCACCCATTGTAGCGTAGGTGTAAGTATAGGCCGAACCAGCAACAGGTATCATTTAAGCGAATTCGGAATAGCAAAACGCTGAGAAAATACACGCCAACATAGCTAAAAGCATTGAAACTACAAGCGCAGGGCCGGCTCCAACGCTTTCCGGACCTCCTGTTGCCGCAATGCCTATTATTGTAAAAATCCCTGTGCCAATAACCGCACCTATTCCGAGCATTATCAAATCAAAGACATTCAAAGTCCTTTTTAATTTAGATTTGCTGGCTTCTGCACAGAGTCTGTCAAGACTCTTCTTTTTAAGCAGGTTCTTCGTTATTTGTCGTAATTTTTCGTTCATTCTCTGCCTTACGGTGCTGTGCGTAGCTGTATGTGAAGTAAATAAATATACCTAAAACAATCCATATCGGGAAAGCCAGACGTGATGTTTTTAAATCTTTCATCGCATATATGCTTAAACCGCCCGAGCAAATAATACCCAAAATCGGGAACCATGGGCAGAAAGGCACTTTAAACGGACGTTCTCTGTGGGGGTCGGTTTTTCTAAGAATTAATACTGTGATGCAAACTATAATGAAGCTTGCAAATGTACCGAAGTTACAAAGTTCTGCAGCAACATTTAAGTTTAAAAACATTGAACCTAAAATACAAATTATGGTTGCCAGAATGGTTACAATGTGTGGTGTTCCGAGTTTCGGATGTATTTTTTTCAAATATTGCGGCAAGAAAAGGTCTCTGCTCATTGCATAAATTATTCTTGTGCCGGCAAGCATCATAACCATTAAAACGCTGGTAAGACCTGCCAGAGCCCCTATTGAAATTAACCCTGCCAGCCCGTCTTTTCCAACGTAATGCATAGCGTGTGCAATCGGCGCTTTAATATCGATTTCTTGCCAAGGCATAACCCCTGTCAAAACAAGCGCTACAAGAACATAAACGATAGTACAAATAATAAGTGAGCCGACAATACCTATGGGAAGGTTTTTTTGCGGGTTTTTGGTTTCTTCCGCTGCTGTTGCAATGGCGTCAAAACCAACATAGGCAAAGAAAATTATGAACGCGCCCATAAGAACGCCTTCAAAACCGTTTGGCATAAACGGCGTCCAGTTTGCAGGTTTTACATAAAATGCGCCTGCGACTATAAATAATGCTATAACTGCCAATTTGGTTACAACCATTAAGCCTGCGGTTTTTGTCGATTCTTTAATGCCTTTAATCAAAATTCCGCCGGTTGCTATTAAAATCAAAATCGCAGGGATATTAATTGTTACAGGCATTGCGGTTGGAAGGTGTATTACCCACAAGCTTTGATTGGTGACAAATGCGGGAAGATGCTCCTTAAAGCCTTCGAGGAACTGGAATAAATATCCGCTCCAGGCTATTGAAACCGTGATTGTCCCTGTGAAATATTCTAAAATAAGAATCCAGCCGATGATAAACGCGAAAAGCTCGCCCATTGTTGCATAGGTGTAAAGATAAGCTGAACCCGCAACAGGAATCATCGCCGCTAATTCCGAGTAGCAAAGGGCTGAAAAAATACAAGCAATTGAAGCCAGAATCATTGAAATTACAAGCGCTGGGCCCGCTCCTGCAGATTCTGCGCCGCCTACCGTTGCGATACCTACAATTGTAAAAATCCCGGTACCGATAATTG
>JAVBQM010000061.1:0-9256 GCA_031549065.1 Candidatus Gastranaerophilales bacterium
GTCCAATGTAAATTCCCCAAAGCCAGGTAGCCGTGTTTTTTATTCTTGGCGTAATTTTTTCTTCACGAACATTGGGTAATTCCGCAAAAAACATCTGCCTGCCTGCAACTGCAAATTTTGGAAGGATTGCAATAAAAAGAATTATAATACCCATACCGCCAAGCCACTGAGTTAGCGCGCGAAAGATAAAGAAGGTTTTTGGATACAAAGAAAGGTCGGTAAGAATAGTGGAACCCGTTGTTGTAACGCCAGAAAACGACTCAAAGAGGGCATTCAGCGGAGATATGTTATAAAAAAGGTATGGAATAGCGCAAACAAGCCCAAAAGCCACCCAGGAAAAAAACACTGTTGCCAGAGCTTCAATTTTGTTCATTTCGTTGATTTCTTTTTCTTCGACTTTTTTTAAATTAAGTAAAGCACCTGCCAAAAAAGTGATTATAGAAGCGACAACAAAAGGTAAAATCGAGCCCCGTTCATGGTAGCCAAGAGCGAAAACAATCGGAATGAGCATAGCAACCCCGATATATTTTAAAATTACCCCGATAGAACTTGTTATAACGCGTGTTCTCATCTTTTGAAATAATCCCTAATTGCTTGTGCGTCCTGCGCTTTAGTGAAGATAATAAGTTTATCGTCCGAGCGCACGAGAGTTTTACCTTTTGGAATAAGCACCTTGCTTGCACGTTGTATTATTGCAATAATGCCGCGCGCAGGAAGTTTTAAATCCATTAGCAAGGTATCGTGGAAACTTTCAGGAACAACGATTTCAAGTATCTCGCCTAAACCACGCTCAACAGTTGCCAAAATACCAATTTGGCTTTCAATTATTCTGTTTTTAATTTCATTTACGGCAGCTTCTTTTGGCGAAACCGCAACGTCAATTCCTACCTTTTCAAATAAACTTGCTGTAATAGCCTGGCTTGCGCGCGCCACAACCTTTTTTACCCCGGATTGCTTAACAAGAAGTGAAACAAGCAGGTTCTTTTCGTCACTGTCTGTTACGCCCACAACAAAGTCGCTGTCTGAAACATTTTCTTGATTCAAAAGTTCAAGATTTGTTGCATCTGCGTGCAAAACAAGCGTTTTTTTCAAATTTTCGGATAAAAACTCACATCTTTGCATATCGCACTCGATAATTTTAATTTTTATTGATGTTTTCTCAAGGCTTTTTGCAAGTTCATAGCCAACCGAACCGCCGCCTATTATAGTTGCAAGCTTAATTCTGTTGACCTCTGAGAAAAACTTGCTCGCACAAACATCCAGGCCTTCGGATGTTCCCATAAAAATTGCCTTATCAAAAGGTTTAAGCACCGTATCGCCCAAAGGAATAAAAAGCTCTTCTTCGCGAACAAGCCCAACCACAAGGCAGTCTTCCGGAAAATCGCAATTTTTAACCGCTTTGTTGGCAAGCAAAGAATTTTCCTTGATACGATATTCCATTAATTTTGCACGCCCTTGGGCAAAATTTTCTACATCAATCGCCTCGGGTACGGTAACAGTTCTAAAAATCTCTTGCGTTAAAAGCTTTTCCGGCCAGATTACATGGTCTATATGAATATGGTTTTCGTTATTTTCGCGCGGAACATCTTCCCTGATTGAGCGAAGCGAGTCCATGGTTTCTTTTTTAGAAACAAAACAAACGGTTTTGATTTTCGGGCTCAATTGTTTTGCCATCAGGCAACCGACAATATTGGCCTCATCGAGCATGGCGCAGCCAATAAACACATCACAGTTTTTTACGTCAATTTCCTTTAAAACATTCACATTTGAGGCGTCGCCCGAGATTGTTGAAATATCAAGCCTCGAAAACTTTTCCAGTTTGGAAAAATCAGGGTCGATTACGATAATATCATGATCTTCAAAAAATTCTGTTGCAATTAATGAGCCAACTTCGTTTGCGCCGTAAATAATAATTTTCATATCTGCCTTATAAGGGCTGCGCCCTTCAAACTCACTCGCTCGGAAAATTAAAACTCCGTTTTATTTTCACTCGCTCCTTTCGTTATAAACCAAAATCCCGGTTTGGGCAAGCTGTAAACATTACCTATTGGGCAGGCTGGCCTTATCGACATATGGGCGATAAAACTCGGTGTTTACGCGTAAAAAATCACCAATATCAAGGAGAAGAAGCGCCAATTGCCTGTCATTAGACTTGTTTTCGGAATTTTTCAAATGTTCGATTATAACATCCATTTTCCTGAAAATCTTTTCAAAATAAATATTTTGCGCATTTGAAATTTCAATATCAACTTCAAGTATGTCAATCAATTCAAACAGCGCTTTTAATTCTTTTGCCGTTTTGAGGCTAAGTGTCGAAATGAGTCGAGCAAGCAGTTCTTCGAGTTTTCGTGCAAGAATTTCATTTGCGCATGATTTATTGAAATTGATAAAGAATTTATCGGCCTCGCATTTAATTTCAACAATCTTTTCAATCGATTTTTTATCGCAAAAATTAGTTATGCCATCAAGCAATTTTTCAAGTTTATGCGAAAGAGTATATTTTGCCGAAAGACGGAAAACATCTGGGATATCCATTCCAAGCCCGGCAAGATGAAGCACTGTTCCCTTCATTTCAGAATAAAGGTTATCGTACATTTTTGCAGTGTTTACAAGTTTTTTATGGATTGTTTTTTCCAAAATCCGTTTTCTTTTATCGATTAAAACGTCTTTAAAGGTGTGGAGCGTTTTTGAAATTTTCTTCTCAATCGCGTGAATTGTTTTAACCGGGTCACAAGAATTAAACGCTTCTGTTATAGTTTTCTTAATTTCACTAAATTCGGCAGGATTTTCAAAATCCTTAACAGCGCAATAAACTTCGCTGTTCGCACTGCCATAGAGTGCGAAAATTTTATCTTCTTTTTCAAGCGTGATGCGCGAACTTATTTCAATGCGGCCTAAAATCAGGAACGCTTGGTCTTTTTTGATTCTTTTATAATTGGTTTTTTTAATGTCATAACAATAGATTGAAGAAAAATCTTCTTCATCTTCAAACGCGCTTGAAATAGCCCAATGTGCTACAACTTGTTCAATTGTAATTTGCGCGCCTTTAACAAACATATTATAAACGTTTTTACCGTCCCCAAATTGGTGAATGTTGCTCTTTGCTTTTTGTAAAATGTTGAGGAACTTTTTCTCGTAGTCAGTATCCGAAAAATCTCTGGCAAGTTCCATTGCACGAAGCGCATATTTCATAATTTGTGTGGTTTCAATTCCTGAAATTTCGGAAAAAAACCAGCCGCAGCTTGTGTACATCAACATCGCCTGACGTTGAATTTCAAGGAGTTTAACCGCTTTTACTTTTTCTTTTGCGCTCAACTTTTTCTTTGCATTAGCCACGAAGAATTTATCGACACTTTTTTCCGAACGGTCTAAAATGACGTCAATATAAGCGTTTCTGGCGCTCCAGAAATCTTTAAAATATTTTTGCGCGTTAATTTCGCAAAGAATGATGAGTTCATCCCTTAGATAATCAAATGCTTTTCTTAAAGGCGCACGCCATTTTTGGTTCCAACCGGCCAAACCGCCTGTTGAACAACCGCAATCTTCTGCCCAGCGGCCAACACCATGGCAACAGCTCCACGCAGAATCATTTTTCACAATAACTTCACATATGGGAGGGAATTTTTCCAAAAATTCACCGTAATTTGTGATTTGAAAGCCATAATCTTCAGCTTTAAGCGCGAAAATATATGAAAGGGCCATATCGCCAAATTTTGTGTGGTGGCCGTAGCTTTCGCCGTCTGTGCCGATATTCACCAATTGTGGGTGGCTTCTGTCTGCAACGTAACCGTCATTTAGGCGGCGAATGAATTTTTGGCCGTCTTGCAAGAGGTTGTCGAACGCAACAGATTTTGAAATCGCGCCGTCATAGAAAAATATATCGATATACTTTTCGCTTTCTTTCGAAAAATAACGATAAGGCATTGAAGGGTCAATACTGCCCCAGCTCACGTCTTGCCAATCGCATCCGTTATTGCCGATTGCCCTTGTGCATTGTGCCTGATAGGGGGACAAAATGGTATATTTTATACCTTGTTCCATTAAAACTTCGAGCGTTTCATCATCCACCGCAGTTTCAGCGAGCCAAATGCCTTCGGGTTTTCTTTGGAAGCGGTGTTCAAAATCTTTAACACCCCAAACGGTTTGTGTAATTTTATCGCGTTCATTTGCAAGAGGCATGATTATATGGTTGTAAACCTGCGCAATTGCATTTCCATGGCCGCCATACATCGAAACAGAATTTTTATCAGCCTTAAGAATCCTTTTATAGGCCGCAGGAGCGTTTTTCTCCATCCAAGAAAGAAGGGTTGGGCCAAAGTTAAAACTCATAAATTCATAATTATTTATGATTTGCAAAATGCGATTTTGATGATCAGCAATACGCGACACGGAATTTGGCGCGTAACACTCACACGCTATTCGTTCATTCCAGTTATGGTTGGGCCAGGCGCTTTCTTGAATTTCAATCTCTTCAAGCCAAGGGTTTTCGCGCGGGGGTTGGTAAAAATGCCCGTGTATAGTTAAAAATTTATCTTTTTCAGCCATTCTTATTTTTTATCTATTTATCTGTTTTCTTTACTTTCTCTTTTATTTCGATTTTATCGATATCAACCCAAGCATCGCCCAATGCGTTCGAAAACATTTTTCCGTGCATATGGACCATATCGCCCGTTTCAAGGTCAATAAATTTTTCCGCATAACTGCGCTTCATAAAAAATTTCACTTCAGAAAGTGGAATATCATGGCTCGGCGAATCGCTTCTTTGTACTAAAAAGGTTATATAGTCGGCAGTAGAGCGATTAACCGGCGGGTAATCAAGGCCAAGAGTTGAAAACTTATCAAACTTTGCTTTAATATAAATTGGTTTATTTAAAAATGTTTTCGGGTTTTTTAAAACATCCAATGCATCAACATAAGTCACGTCTGTAGGCATAGGCGTTTCTACTGCTGTTGTTTTTGGTTTCTCGGTCGAAGTTGTTGCTGCAGGGGTTGTTGTTTTTGGTTTTTCCACAGGTGCTGCAGGTGTTGTTGTAGGGGTTTGCGCGATTGTATAAGCCCAAGAAGTTCTTTGCTTTTTCTTCTTTTTACCCTTACCGCAAGCATCGCATGCTTGAACGTTGGCGCAATTAAACGCTATTAAAAGACCGATAATTAATGCATATAATTTTTTCAAAATTTTTCTCCGTTCTATATTGTATAGATTTTATAGGGAAATTTTACCACAGCTTTAAAATTTACGCCATTATACCAAATGCGCATCTATTCGACAATTTCCTTGCCCCTTGTGGCAATTTCTTCTTGGATTTTTTGAACGAATTCTGCGATTTCCATTTCACCGATTTGCCCGCGTCCGCGCGCCCTGACGGCTGCTTTACCGCTTTCAATTTCCCTGTCGCCAAGAACCAAAACATAAGGAATTTTCTTGCCTTGCAAACAATCGCGGATTTTATAGTTCATGCTCTCGGAACGATCGTCAAGGTAAACCCTTAAGCCGTCAGCCTTTAAGTCGTTTGCAATTTTTGCCGCAGCGTCAATATGCCTGTCTGCTATCGGCACAACGGCAACC
This sequence comes from Candidatus Gastranaerophilales bacterium, assembly GCA_031549065.1. Lineage (GTDB taxonomy): Bacteria > Cyanobacteriota > Vampirovibrionia > Gastranaerophilales > Gastranaerophilaceae > JAVBQM01. Next base: position 5,567 of record JAVBQM010000061.1, read on the forward strand.
TGTTTTGGCGAAAGCCAAGCAGGGAAAGCGCCCGAGTAATGTTCAATCAACACACCCATAAACCTTTCCATTGAGCCGAAAATTACACGGTGAAGCATAACAGGTGTTTTCAATTGCCCGTCAGAGTCTTGATATTTAAGATTAAAGCGCTCGGGAAGGTTGAAATCAAGCTGTATTGTGGCTCCTTGCCAAGTTCGCCCGATTGCATCTTTCAATTTAAAGTCAATTTTCGGGCCATAGAAAGCGCCGTCGCCTTCGTTAATTTCATATTTTAAGCCCTTAATTTCAAGTGCTTTTTTAAGTCCGACTTCCGCTAAATCCCAATTCTCAATTTTACCAACAAATTTTTCAGGGCGGGTAGAGAGTTCAACTTCAAAATCCATGTCAAACATTTTTAAGGTATCAGCCACAAAGTCAATAATGGCGTTAATTTCATCCACCATTTGCTCAGGCGTACAAAAAATATGAGCGTCATCTTGTGTAAAGCCTTTAACCCTGGTCATACCCGCCAAAGCGCCTGATTTTTCGTTACGATAAACAGTGCCTAATTCAGCAAGCCTCAACGGCAAATCCCTGTAAGAATGGCGCGTTGAAGAGTACATTAAGATATGGAAGGGGCAATTCATCGGTTTTAGAACGAATTCGGTCTCTTCGTCTTGAATAATGTACATATTTTCGCGGTAATAGCCCATATGACCCGAGGTTTCCCACAGTTCAGATTTTGCAATGTGGGGCGAATAAACGATGTCGTAACCGCGCTTTCTGTGTTCTGTGCGCCAGTAGTTTTCGATTTCTTCCCTTACAACAGAAAGGTTCGGGTGCCATAAAACAAGCCCGCCGCCGACTTCGTTATGAAGCGAGAAAAGTTCAAGCTGGGTGCCAAGCTTTCTGTGGTCACGCTTTTGGGCTTCTTCAAGCATTGTTAAATGCGCCTGAAGTTCATCTTTTGTTAAAAATGCAGTCGCATAAATCCTTTGCAGCATTTTATTTTTTTCATTCCCGCGCCAATAAGCCCCCGCAACCGATAAAAGCTTGAAAGCCTTTATAGAGCGAGTATTTTCAAGGTGAGGCCCGGCGCAAAGGTCGTTAAAAAGGACATTTCCGCTCTTGTCTTTTGTCAAATAAAGCGTAGGGTTGTCATTTCTGTGTTCTTCGAGCAACTCAGCCTTATAAATTTCGCCCTGCTGTTTAAATTCTTCAATTTGCTCGTCAACGTTAGGAATAACATATTTTTCAAAATGCAAATCTTCTTTTATAAGACGTTTCATCTCGTCTTCAATTTTTTTCAAATCTTCTTCATTCAGCGTAACGCCCTCGATGTCAAAATCGTAATAAAAACCGTTATCAATTGCAGGCCCAAAGCCCAATTTCGCTTGCGGATAAATGTTTTGCACTGCTTGCGCCATAATGTGCGAGGTTGAGTGTCTTAAAGTTTGTAAATCTATTTCTTTATTTTCCATAATCTTTTTTCCTGTCTATGGTTAGATTTTACCACTAAAAGTGTTAATTGGCTATGTTGACTAATTCACTTTTTCAAATTGTTAAAGATTGTTACAAATATATTACCTGGTGCGCAATTTTTGTTTGAATATATACTTTATATACATATAGGATATACAAAGGCAGTAATAATGACAACGATCCACAACAATTTTTTCAGCGTCACAGGACAGCTAAAAGAAAATTTGGATAACCTTGACAAAATGAACCTCAGAACAAGTTTTAAACAAGCTTCTGACCCTGTTTATTTGGCCTTTGATTATATCGATTCAAAACCACTTACAAAAGTTGTAAAAGAATTTGCAAATGACACAGTGAACGACTTTATGGAATTTGTTTCCAAAGTGTTCGCATAAAAGGCGTAAGCCGGTGCGCAAGCACTACGGCGGCAACGTGGAACGAAGTTCCCCAGGAGCCAAAAAAATTGAATGAGGAGATAAGAGAGTAAAGAATTTGGGCCTATGAGCCCAATTTTTTTGCCTTTTCAGCCGTACGTTTAACGGTTTTAAACAAAATTTCCTCAATTTTTGAATTAATTAAAATATTATTGCCCACTTCCGTACAACCGCCCGGGGTTGTGACGTTTCTAATTAATTCTTCCGGTGTATCGGGCGTTTCAAAAACCATTTTTGCCGCGCCTAAAGCGGTTTGAGCCGAAAGTTCAAGCGCTGTTTTATAGTCCAAGCCAAGACGTTCGCCCGCGCGCGCTATTTTTTCTATAAAACAATAGTAAAACGCAGGCCCGGAGCCTGAAATTGCGGTCACCACGTCCATATCTTTTTCTTCAACTTTAATTGCCTTGCCCAATTTAGAGAAAAGCTCCAAAGCATAGAAAACATCCTCCTCGTAAGCAAATTTGCCGCCGCAAATGGCGCTCATACCTTCATTAATAAGAGCTGGGGTATTTGGCATTACCCTGATAACGCGGGTTTGCGGTAATTTTGCTTCAATCTTGGCGGTTGAAACGCCCGCAAGAATTGAAATTACAAGATGGTTACGAATCATAGACTGAATAGAATCAAGCACATCGTTAACAACAAAAGGCTTGGTCGCAATCACAATAACGGAACTTTTTTTCATCAATTCTTGAAGTGTCGAAACGGGCTGAATTTTCAAGTTTTTTTTTGCATATTTTAGTGCGTCTTGGTTAACATCATAAACAAAAATTGACTCGCAAGGCGCAAAACCGCTTTTGATAACCCCTTTGATTATAGCGCTTGCCATTTTTCCTGCGCCAATAAAACCGATTTTTGTTGCGCTATCTGCCATATGGTTGACACTCCTCTTTGTCTGTAATATCGTTATTGTTAGTAAATAGCGAAAAAAAGTCAAGGAGATAATATGCGCCGCACACTTGAGGGCACAAAAAGAAAAAGACAAAAAGTTAGTGGTTTCAGAGCCAGAATGGCTACTGCCGCAGGCGTTAAAACAATTAACAGACGCCGCGCAAAAGGTCGCCACGTTGTTGCTGTTGTCGCTAAGAAGAAAGCGTAAGCCTTAGTGCCACGGGGGCTATATGCTTAAACCCGAAAACAGATTAACTAACAATCGTGCTTTTTTGGCGACTTATAAACAGCGCCAAGTTTTTGGTAATAAATTTTTCACGATGTATTTGGGGCGTCCATTCGCAGTTGAAGGCGGAATTACTCGCATTGGTTTTGTGGTAAGTAATAAAATCCACAAACGCGCAACTGAAAGAAACCGCCTTAAAAGGCTTATGAGAGAAAGTTTTCGGCTGATTATCAAAGAAAAAGGACTGGGCAAACTTAACAACTTTCAAAGCATTGTTGTTGTAGCGCGCGAAGAAGCCCCGGGGCTTGATTTTAAAGGCGTGGATGAGCAAATTAAAATTTTGTTGGAGGGTTTAAGAGAAAATTTCACCAAGCATATAAAGTGAACCGCAAACAACAGTAAGTACATTCCTCTCTGCCTCATCTATTTCAGCAATCGGATCTGTGATTTTTCTCGCTTTTTCCTTAAATTTTTCGGGCAATTCCTCAAATTTCAGTGAGTTAGGATTATCAAATTCATAAAAACACAATTCATCATACGACTTTAGTAACACGTTCAAAACCGCCTTGTAGTCTTTATTATTGAGCGTTCCATAGATAAACTTTATTGTTGCAAACGCAAAATTTCTATCCAAAAATTCTCTTAGAACTCTTGCGCCATCAGGGTTGTGGCAGCCAT
>JAVBQM010000135.1:0-6669 GCA_031549065.1 Candidatus Gastranaerophilales bacterium
GTTTTTGAAGGCAGAGTGCGCGGTGTTAAAAAATCGGCTTGGCTTGAACACCAACACAAAGCGCTTGTAGTATTAGACAAAGCAATTTTACCCGAAGGAAAAATTTGTAATCTTGCAGCAGTTGCGCTTACAAAACACGAAAAAGTTATGTTGACAAAAGGCAAAGACCAAAGAGACGACTTCTTTGTGAACTTCAAAAGAAATGAACAAGAAATGAGCAAAACTAAATTCTTAACTACGTTCGCTAAAAAAGTTTCACCGACAATTAAATATAACTATAAAGCAGGTGAAGAGGTTTATTTATTGCTCACAGGCGATATGATTCTACAATATGTTGATCCTTCAATGATTAAAAAGAACAAACTGTAGAACTTTCAAGAATTCTATTTAAAAAACTTTTGCGGTGGAACTTTGTGACACCGCAATTTTTTATGGCTTCAATGTGTTGCGCGGTAAGGTAGCCTTTATTTTGTGCCCAGCCGTATTGAGGGTATTCTCTGTGAAGTTCTTGCATATAATTATCGCGCGTGACTTTAGCCAAAATACTTGCCGCTGCAATTGAAGCCGATTTAGAGTCACCCTTTGTTATTGTTTGCTGGGGGTGCGAAAAATCTTTTATTTTCCGATTTCCGTCAACGAGGATTTTAACGTTTGTCGAAACTTGCGCGGCCACATCTTCGCAACTTAATTTCATAGTAAGAAGCGAGGCGTTCAGTATGTTAATTTCTTCAATTTTTTCCACACTTGCTTGTTGTATGGAATAATAAGAACATTTTTTGATAACCTCGTAAAGTTCTTCGCGCAATTTTGGACTTAGTTTTTTGGAATCATTCAATTTTGCCAATATGGGATATTCTTTCGCTTCCGGTTTAAAACAAACCGCTGCGCCAAAAACATCGCCGGCACCGGGGCCGCGGCCAGCTTCGTCTGTTCCGATAATTGCCGCTTCTTTTGCGGCTTTTGCGTCAAATTCAAACAGGGAGTTCATCTAGACAGAATTTTCCTATTTTTCCGTTCCTGAAATTTGTTAAAATAAACTGCGAAGTGCGTACTATATCAGGTTGCGCGCCTTTTATAATCCAGTTTCTGGCCAGCGCGATATTTTCAATTGTAATTTCGCCTTCGACCCCGTAATATTCTCGAAGTCTTGTTTCATATCTTTTCTCAAGAATTTTTAATAGCTCGGACGCCACAAATTCATTATCAAAAGCATTTTCTCCGATTGAACTAACGGCGGCAAGTTTTATACTCGTATTTTGGTCGTTTTGCAAAGTCGGGATAATCCCGGGCGTATCAAGCAATTCAATTTTATCATGCACCCTGACCCATTGCTGTTGGCGCGTGACACCCGCTTTGGCACCTGTTTTTGCTTTGCCGTTTTTGGTGAGGCGGTTAATTATTGTTGATTTTCCAACATTTGGCATACCGATAACCATAATGCGTGTTGGTCTTTCAAGGATATTTTTCGCCTTGAGCTTTTCACGCATTTCGGATGACAACTCTAAAATTGTTGCTACAATAGCGTTCTCGTCTTTTTTGGAATTTGCATCCGTAAAAAGCACGCGGCATTTATGTGTTTTTTCCAGAAATTCCTTCCAAGCCTTTAGTTGGCCCGAATCAGCCACATCTGTTTTATTTAATAAAATAAGTCGCGGTTTATTTTTAACAAGTGTTTTGATATTAGGATAGCCGCTTGAAAGCGGAATTCGTGCGTCTAGCACCTCAATTACCACGTCAATAAGATTGAGTTTTTCACTCAACGTTCTTTCGGCTTTTGCAATATGCCCGGGGTACCAATGAATGTGGCTCATAGTCTAACTTCCTTGCGCCAGCGCGCCACCTTGTACTAAAAAAGCCCCGAAGGGCTCTCTTAATAAACCTATCTTTTTTCCATTTTTTCTCTGATACGGGTTGCTTTGCCTGAACGCTCTCTGAGGTAATAAAGTTTAGAGCGGCGAACATCCCCTCTTCTTAGAATTTGGATTTTTTCAACTCTTGGTGAATAGATTGAAAATACACGCTCAACGCCAATGCCTTGGAAAACTTTTCTTACGGTGATTGTTTTTGAAACACCAGCGCCGTGTTTTTTAATAACGGTGCCTTCAAACGCTTGCGCACGTTCTTTATTTCCTTCGATAATGCGAACAAAAACTTTAACGCTGTCGCCAGGGTTAATTTGCGGCAATTCCTTTTGTGTATATTCTTTTTCTAGTTCATTGATAATCGGATTCATTTTTCTATACCTTAAATTTTACTGATTAATCCAATCGTATCTAAAACAAAATGCGAAATCAAGGGGTTTTAACTAAAGTTATAACATTTGTTGCGACGTTATTAGTAAAAGTTTCGTCATGTTCGACAAAAATAATAGTCGGTTTAAATTCAATCAACAAATTTTCAATTTGAATTCTTGACATAACGTCAATAAAGTTCAAGGGTTCATCCCAAACGTAGAGGTGCGCTTCTTCGCATAAGCTGCGCGCAATCAGGACCTTTTTCTTTTGCCCTTCGCTGAAATTTTCCATAGTTTTTTCAAACTGCGAACGCGAGAAATCCAGCTTCCTTAAAATTGTTTTAAAAAGAGTCTCATCAATTTTGTTTTTTTGAGCGAAATTATCTAAAGTTCCTTCCAAAAATGATGTATCTTGCGAAACATATGAAATAACAGGGTTTCCGCTTTTATATAAGTTGCCCTTGTAATCTATATTTTCACCGCGAATAAATTTCAAAAGGCTTGATTTACCACAGCCGTTTTTGCCTCTTATTGCAATTCTCTCGCCCTGTTTTATTTCAAAACTCACATTTTCAAAAACTTTTTTGTCGCCAAAAAACAGCTCTATATCTTCAAGTGCAAAAAGGTTTGTGCTGTGGTGCTTTAGCTGTTTTATTTTTAAATCTTCGGCGCTTTCAATATTTTTCAAAAGTTTTGATTTTTCTTCCATTAAATTTGTGTGGCGGTGTTCGATATTTTTAGCGCTCTTCATCATTTTAGCGGATTTATGTCCGATATAACCCCTGTCAACCGGCCCCATCCCATATTTATCGCCCTCGATTTTGCTTGATCGCATAGCGGCGTTTTTGGCTGATTTATCAAGGCGTTTCATTTCACGCTTGATTTTTTCGTTCTCGGATAATTCGTACTCATCCTGTAATTGCTTATTGTAAAACCAGGAAGAAAAGTTCCCCTTTTGGATTTCGATGTTCGTTTTATTAATCGAAAGGGTGTGGTCGGTGCATTCATCAAGAAGTTTCCTGTCATGCGAAACAAGAATGAAACCTTTTTTTGATTTTAAATATTTGCTTATGGTTTTTCGCCCCTCCAAATCAAGATGGTTTGTGGGTTCATCAATCAGCAAAAACCCGTCATCATCCAAAAAAAGCGAAGCAAGCATTACTTTTGTCCTCTCCCCGTTTGAAAGTGTTTCAAACGGGCGGTACAACACTTCTTCATCAACTTCAAGCAATGAAAGTTCGCGCTCCAGTTGCCAAAGTTCAAAATCAGGATACAAAGAAGCAACAATATCAATCGCATTGAGTGTTTTATCTTTTATTGCATACGGGAAATATTTAAAATCAACTTTAGAAGAGATCATGCCGCCATATTCAAATTTTCCCAACAATAGATTTAAAAAAGTTGTTTTGCCTCGGCCGTTTCTTCCGACAAAACCCAGTTTCCAGTTTGTATCAATTTGAAAAGAAACATCTTCAAAAATTTTTTCATAACTTCCGTCATACGAAAAAGTAAGATTTTTTATATCCAATAATGCCATTTAACGCCTCCAATTTCTTGTAAAAGCACACCAAAATTTATCTTTTGCGTGCAACTATAAAATTTACAAGAAACGATTTATATGGCAAAATCTCCTTTATTTTCTTACATTTTGCCCTATTTTTTCCCTAATGTCAAGAGCATTAGCCCTTCACGGCTCCTTCGGTTTGCCCGGAGATAAAATGCTTTTGCATAGCGATAAAGAATATTAAAATCGGAATAATCGAGATGATTGAACCTGCCGCAACAAGGCGGTAGTTGGCGCTAAACACACCGGAGAGGTTGTTTATTCCAACGGGCAGTGTATAAAGCGATTCGTTTGTAAGAACAATGCTTGGCCACAAAAATTCTCCCCAGCTGCCGATAAATGTAAAAATAGCAAGAACCGCAAGCTGCGGGCGGATAAGCGGAACAAGAATTTGCCACCAGATTTGAAAAATATTGCACCCGTCAATAAAAGCGCTTTCTTCAAGTTCTTTTGGAATAGCCAAAAACGCTTGTCTTAAAAGGAAAATTCCAAATGCGTTTACGCCAAAGGGTAAAATCATTCCCAAAAACCCGGGAACAACACCATAAGAGTCAACAAGTCCGAGTTTTAGGGTAATAATATAAATAGGAAGCATTATTGCTTGGAAAGGCACCATAATTGTAGCAAGTATCGAGAAAAAGGCGACTTTTTTACCTTGAAATTCCATACGGGCGAGCGGGTAAGCCGCGAGCGCCGAAAGAATAAGGTTTAAAGCAACCGTAAAGAACGCCACAACGAAACTGTTCCAAATATAGCCCATAATAGGCACAAGGCGCATAACTTCCTTAAAGTTAAACCAGGTGGGCTCTTGAGGAAGAAGAATTGGCGGGTATTGGAAAATGTTCTCGCTCATCCCCTTAAAAGCAGTTGAAGTCAGCCACAAAAAAGGCAGCAAACTTAGCAGGCACACGATTATGAGTGTCACATGTATTAAAAATCCTTTTAGTGGTGTTGGTTTCACAGGCTGCGCCCTTTATAAGTCATACTTTTTCCTTTCAAAACAGAAGATGTTAATTATTGAAAATACCATTACTATGAGGAGCAAGACTACCGAGGCGGCGCTTGCGACGCCGAGGTCAAGGTTTTCAAATGCTCGTTCGTAAATGTAATAAACAATCGTTTTCGTGGAATCCAAGGGGCCGCCGTGGGTCATAACATAAATTTCCACAAAAACTTTAAGCGCGGAAATACTTGAAATCGTTGCCACAAGCGCAATTGTGGGCATTAAATGCGGCAAGGTTACATTCATATGTTTTTGCCACTCGTTAGCCCCGTCAATTTCGCTTGCCTCATAAAGTTCGCGCGGAACACTCATCAAAGCCGCAAGATAAATCATCATGTAGTACCCCACGCCTTTAAAAATTGTTACGATGGCAATTGAAACCATTGCGACGCGCGGGTCTGTGAGCCACCCTATGGGCGGCAGGTGTAATAATTCCAAACCATAATTTAAAAGGCCGTTTTGCGCATAAAGCCACTTAAAGGCAATTGCTACGACAACAATTGAAATTATAACGGGCAGATAAATTATAAGTTTATAAAGCGTAAGCCCTCGGATTTTCTGGTTAATTAAAACTGCCAAGAATAACGGAAAGATAACCAGAAACGGTACACAAAGGAGCATAAACCAGAATGTATTAAAAATAGTTTTTAAAAAAAGCTGTGATTGCAAAATTGTGATGTAATTTCCAAGCCCGGCCCAAGCGGGTTCATAAATCGAATTTGAATAGTTAAGAAAACTTAAGAAAATTGTTTGGAAAAACGGAACAAAGAAGAATACCCCCAAAAGCACGAATGCAGGCGCTAAAAATAAAAACGGAGTCCATTTTGATTGGAAATTCATTTTGAAATAATACCATATTTTTGTAGGGTTGAGATTTTTGTAAAAATATATTAAAATAAGTTTGTGTAGGTAGCAAAAAAAATCTTTGGCATGTTTTATATGTGTAGTTAGTGAAGGTAAAATACAAATGATCGAACCAATAGGAAAAGCAGTACATTTTACAAGCGCCCCCGTGACGGCTGTTTCAGCTATTGCTCCGCCTTTGGACGGAACGCCCTCTATGGGTATGATGGCGCCCGTTGCTCCTGTGGCAAATTCGCTTGAGCGTATGCCGTCGGCAGACACTGTTGTTTTGCAGCAAAACCATGACCCGCGCGGTATGTATACCGGTGCTGTAGAAGCTCAACAAAGAGGCTCAGAGGTTCCTTTTCGGGGTCTTACAACAACTTCTGCGGTAATTCAAAGCGCCGAGAGGGGAAATAAAGCGGCTGGTAAGCAGCTTGATATTACTATATAAGAATTGATAGGCTTCGGCCTTATCGAAGAACCCTGATAAAATCCTTGATTTTGTTCAGGGTTTTTTGTGCTTCAAACTGTGCTTTTTCGGAGCCTTCAAACAAAATTTCTTTGACTTTATTGGGGTTTGAAGCCAGCTCGGCGCGGCGCGCGCGAATTTCACGCAAACGTTCGTTAACTTTGCAGGCAAGGTTTCTTTTGCAGTCGGCACATCCGATTTTACCTGCTTTGCAATCTTCTTCAACCTGTGCAACATCTTGTTTTGTACCAAAAACCTTCCAGTAGGCGTGCGCAACCTCGCAATTATCGGGGTTTCCCGGGTCATCGCGGCGAATGCGGTTTCTATCTGTTATGGCGCTCATGATTTTCTTTGCCGTAACTTCTTCACTGTCGGCAATTTTTATGTCGTTATTAAAACTTTTGCCCATTTTTTGCCCGTCAAGCCCCTTTAGAAGCGGAATTTCGGTTAATTTTGGCTTTGGCTCATTAAAGTTTGAACCGTAAATATTATTAAAGCGGCGTACAATATCGCGCGCAATTTCAAGGTGGGCAACCTGGTCTTTGCCTACGGGT
>JAVBQM010000109.1:0-24132 GCA_031549065.1 Candidatus Gastranaerophilales bacterium
ATGGCGGTAAAAGCTTGTTTTGTGAAAAAAGGCTAATAATCTCTGTAAATATCTTCAGGATGATTTGAATTCGAGAGTACAATCTCTCGATATTCGTTTTTATCAATATCAAGACCCATTTTATCAATATTAATTTCGAAATTCTTTTTTATTTTTTTATTATTAAGCGTATCAACAGTGTTGTTTTCGTTGTTCATAAGATTTATCCTCGTTCGCTATGAATCAGCTGCTTGTGGTGTTGCGCTGTGTTGTCATAATTGCTTAATTCATTGTAGCAAAAAAATGATTCAGAAACTTATGCTGTCCGAACTGCATCCACCAAATTTAAAAAGGCCTTCAGCCCCTTTTTGTTGTAAAATATAATATATGCTGAAAGTTTTTACACCTATAGTTTTATTAACAATTTCTAACATATTCATGACTTTTGCCTGGTATGGGCATTTGAAATTCAAAAGTTCACCGCTTTGGATTGTTGTTGTTCTGTGTTGGGGGATTGCATTTTTTGAATATTGTCTTCAAGTGCCTGCAAACAGAATAGGGCACCAGGTTTGCGATGCGGCACAACTTAAAACGGTGCAGGAAATAATTACTCTTGTTATTTTCTGTATTTTTTCCGTTTTATACCTGAAAGAAGAACTAAAGTGGAATTATATTGTAGGTTTTGGCTTTATTGTTCTTGCTGCATTTTTTGTATTTAAAAAATGGTAAATTTAAAGAATTGTGTCGTATTTATTGTGTCAAAGTATAGAATTTTAAACCTTTCCATATAATTATAATCCAGACGCCGCCTTGGGGATTGAAAAAAAGGTTAGAGCCCTTATAATGCTGAAAATCAGGTTCAATGTTATAGGAGCACTTATGAAATTTGAAGATGTTATAAATAAAGATACGGGTGATATTTTCAACAAGGCCAAAATGGTGTATGACGTTGTAAACCATAACCTCACGGGCAATGAAGGCTTGGGCGTTCAATTGTTGCAAAATACTTCGCCGCAGACAATAATGAAAGAAAAAAATGGGAAAGTGCACCCCGTTTTAATGTTTGGGTCAAATTCTTACCTTAACCTGACGACCCACCCGCAAGTGGTTGAAGGGGCGGAAAAGGCACTGGAAAAATATGGTTATGGCATGGGGGCAGTTTCCTTATATGCCGGAATCACAGATTTACACAAAGAGCTTGAAGAAAGAATTGCCAACTTTTATAAATGTGAAGATGCAATTGTTCTACCGAGCGGATATGGTACAAATGTCGGGGTTATTTCGGCCCTGTGCGGTGAGAGCGATGTAATTATAAACGACAGCGCAAACCACGCCTCTATTTTCGACGGGTGCAGACTTTCAGGGGCAGATGTTAAAGTATATCCGCATGGCAATATGAAAGCACTTGAAAAAATATTGCAAAAAATCCCGCCTTCCCAAGAAGGGCGTTTAATTATTACAGATGGCGTATTTTCAATGCATGGCGATTTGGCAAAACTTGATGAAATATATAATTTAGCGCAAAAATATGATTGCCGCCTTATGGTGGACGACGCTCACGGGCTTGGAATTGTTGGCCCGAGGGGCCGCGGCACGGCAGAACATTTTAAGTTATCCGGCAAAATTGACCTGAACGTGGGTATGTTGAGTAAAACGCCCGGGGCGATAGGCGGCTATTGCGCTGCCTCGAAAGAGGTTGTTGAATTTTTAAGGCTTTATGCCAGAACCTATTTTTTCTCTACCGCAATACCTGCGCCGGTTATAGGTGGCTTAATTGAAGTTTTTAAATTGCTTAAAGATGATAACGCGGGCAGAAACAAGCTTTGGGAAAATATAAATTACACTAAACGCCTATTGAGCGAAAAGGGTTTTAACATTGGTGATTCGCAATCGGGAATTGTTCCGATAGTTATTGGTGATGAGGAAAAATTAATCAGAATTTCGAATGATTTACGGCTTGAGGGTGTTTATACTAACATTGTAACCTACCCCGCCGTGAGACGAAAAGAATGCCGCGTGAGGCTTTGCATTATGAAAGATATGGCATTTGAACAAATTGATAAAGCCGTTGATATGATTACAAAAATAGGCAGAAAGTATGGAATTATCAGCTAAAACAATCCTTGTCACCGGCGCAGGAGGCTTTATCGGACGCCATATTGTTAATATTTTTGCCGAACACGGTTGGACGATTTATGCGTTCGTTCACAGAAACTTGCCAAAAGAATTTGAAAACTTTGAGAACATAAAAATAATAAAGGGTGATATTTCAGACCCGAATATTTTAGACAAAATAACCATAAGGCCGGAAGTTATCGTACATGCAGCGGGGCTTGCGTCTGACGTTGGGGCAGATGAGATTTATCGGAAGCTGAATTTTGAATCAACAAAAACGTTCGCAAAAATTCCTCACAAAAAATTTATTTTCATATCTTCAACCGATGTTTACGGCATAAAAGATTTTAATGGTGAAAACGAAGACGAATTGCCCTACGAAACCAAACCGCTGAGCCCTTATCCAAAATATAAAATAGAAAGTGAAAAATGGGTTAAAGCAAATTTGCAAAATTATGTTATCATTCGTCCCGCAGCCGTTTGGGGCGAAGGAGATAAAACAATAGGAAGACGGGTTGTAAGTTTTTTAAGAACCTCGCCTGTGATAATTAATTTTGGAAAATGGCGGGGCAAAAACCGCTGGCCGCTTGCTGATGTGAAAAATGTAGCGAAAGTTATCTATGCAACCTCAGTGCTCGATGATTTTAACAATGAAGCCATAAATATAATTGATGAAAAAAGAACAACTGCCGAACAATATTATAGACAAGTTGCGGCCGAATATTTGCCCGGGAAAACTTTTAAAACAATTAATTTGCCCATATGGCTCGGGAAAGCAATCGGGCTTTTTTCAACAATTTTGTCTAACCTGCTTGGCCGCACAACCGAAATTTTTGACCCGACTTATTATTCCGTATGCCACATAGCAAGCAATTTAGACTTTTCTTGCGAGAAGCAAAATAGGGTTTTGGAAAAATATGAGGAATTAGTTTAGTCCGGAATTTTAAAATATAACAAATTTTATTTTCACACGCTTTATATCAACAGGCACGGCGAGAAAAGGAGAAGATTGTTGTTAATTTCACCAATTTCAAACGGATATACTTCGGCAAAATCAGTGCCGGCAAGGGTTTCGAGAGCAAGGCAAGCGGCCACTTCTGCTTTGACACAAATTTCAACCGACCGCACCACATTTGGCGCAAAAGGGGTGCCTCAAGATATGTCAGGCTTTGTGATAGATAAAGTTCAAAAAGCCGCGAAAAATCTGCGTGATGACGGCCAGCTCAAGGAGCTGTTGAGTAAATATCCCATTGCCGCTCCATATCAGCCTTATAAAGTGGATTGCTCAAAAAGTTTTTTTAGTGCAATGGAAGGCGAGAAGCCTTCTTTGTCCGTTGTTTACAACTTGGAAGACGATTATTTATTCAGCTATTCTTTCGACAGGGAAGATGGCGCCAAGGAAACCAGAACATTTGAAAAAAACCGCAAACCTTCTATTACCACGGTTGAGCGCAGTTTAAAAGACGAAGACGCCATAATAACAAGCAGTTTTATAGGCCGCGAAAAAGAGCCGTTTACAATGAAAGTAAGAAATAAGCCATTGGCTTTCTATTCCGATTGCGAAAGAAGCGTCGAAAAGAAAAATACCAGGGGCAACATTTCAGAATATTACAGATACGACCTTCGCGAAGGAAGGCCCTGGCTGTACGCTATTACTCGCCCCAAGAAAAATCGGGAAGAATTTATTGTGCATCGCGGACCTCACGCCGAAGCTGTGCTCCCCAGCTTAGAACTTGCACGCGAGCGTGTTTTTAAGTTTATAAACAACGATTGCGGCAATGAAGCAATGGAAAAACTAAAGGGCTATGTGCGTTTGTTGGATTCGGCCGCGAGTGAAGGGGTGTAGCCCCAATGCCGGTTTAAATATTTTTTACTTCTCCACCAATGAAAAATTCTTTGGCAGTTTATTTTCAATCTTTTTAAAGAACTCGGATGGCCTTAGTCCAAGCGCCTCGCAAACAGTTAGAATTGAAACTAACCTTGGTTCAGCTTCGCCTTTTTCAAGCCTGCTTAATAAAGAACGCTGAATAACAAATTCATCGGCGAACAGCCTTTGCGACTTGCCTTGTTTTTCGCGCTCTTCCTTTATTATTTCGGCAATAATCTTAAAAACAATTTTTGCTTCTTTTAAATTTAGCTGTTGCATGTATAGGATTTTATGCCATAATGAATGAAGGACATTACCTATACATAGAACCAAGTAATGGATAACTAGAACCGAGAAAAGCTGGAAAATGAGAAATTAGGGGGCTATATGCCCCTTTTTCTTTAAAAACCAGACCCTTCAAGCCATAGGCTTTTGAGATTCTTGTCCGCTACACCACTTGCCAACCACTTCATATAGAACGCTAAGGTTAATCGGTTTTGTAATGTGGTCGTTCATACCGTGCGCGATGCTTTTTTCCCTGTCGCCTGTCATTGCGTGCGCGGACATTGCAATAATCGGCAATTTATCATAACCCATTTCTCTGATTTTTTGCGTGGCTGTGAAACCGTCCATAACAGGCATTTGAATATCCATTAATACTGCCGCATATTCAGATTTTTGAAGCATATCAATCGCTTCTTGCCCGTTATTTGCAACATCAACGCTGTAGCCCTTCTTCTCGAGCAATTTAACCGCAATCATTTGGTTGATTTCATTATCTTCCGCGAGTAAGATTTTAACGCCGTCAACATTTTCAACATTTTCAAGCGAAGCGGCTTGAATTTCTCGGGGGGCTTCAATTTCAGATGTATCGGGTATTTTAAAACATGCGGTAAAATAAAAAGCCGAGCCTTTGTTTAGTTCACTTTCTATCCAAATTTCGCCGCCCATTATATCAACGAGGTTTTTTGAGATTGCAAGCCCAAGGCCCGTGCCGCCGTATTTTCTTGTTGTTGAAGTGTCAGCTTGCGTGAATGGCGCAAAAAGCGTTTGCGTTTGTTCGGTTTCCATTCCTATGCCCGTGTCTTTAACCGCAAATTTCAGATAAACGGAACTTTCGTCTTGTTTAATTTTTTCTGCCGTGACAGTGATTTCCCCTGTTTTTGTAAACTTAAAAGCATTGCCCGTAAGGTTAATTAAGACCTGTTTCAAGCGAAGCGAATCCCCCGCAATAACGGGTGGAACATCGTTTAATATTTCAATTTTAAAATCTAAAACGCTTGTTTTCTTCGGCGCAAAAATATGTTCAATTTCAGATAAGACATCCGTAAGGCTGAAGTTTGCAACCTCTATTTCAAGTTTCCCGGCTTCAATTTTTGAGAAATCCAAAATATCATTGATAATTCTTAAAAGATTTTTCGCGGATTGTTCTATTGTGGTTAAATAGTTGCGCTGTTCGCCGTTTAATTTTGTGTCAGATAAAATATGGAGCATTCCAAGAACTCCATTCATCGGGGTTCTTATTTCATGGCTCATATTTGCCAAAAACTCGCTCTTGGCGCTGTTTTTTTCCATATAATCAATTAGATTGTCCATCATATCGTTAAACGCCGTAGCCAAAACTCCCAACTCGTCACTCGATTCAACGGTAATTTTTTTGTCAAAATTCCCCTGGCCTATTGTTTCAATCCCCTTTAAAAGCCTTTGAATCGGCTTATTGATAAATCTTGTGATTAAATACAATGTAGCCAGAAGCGCGCAAATCGAGAAAGCGAATAATGCGAATGTGACAATATTGTTAGACCTTAATATCTGTTCGTAAAGCTCACCTTCAGGTATTTGAACAAAAATAACCATATCGTTATCAAACATTTTTGAAAATGAAAAATATTTCGTCTTTTCATCTGTAAACTTGCCTACGGTAATGTTTGTTTTGCTCGGAGCCTTTAATTCTTTTATCCACCAAATATCAGACATCTTGGCGTCAGTTCTTGTTTTGTCGCTCACATGTGCGCTTGTGTTTACAAAAACTGAATTATCTTTGAGCGAGCCGAAAACAACGTAACTGTTTTTGGTTGGGTGAATGCTTGAGATGTCTTCTAAAATATCTGTCAAAAGCCAATCTACCGTGGACATTCCAACAAACTTATCGTTCACGTATATCGGACACCCGACTGTTGTCATAAGAACAAATACTGAATCCTGGTCATCGTAATATGGCTTTGTCCAAACAACATTTTTGCCTTCAAGAGAACCCTTTTTGATTGTTTTGTACCAGTTTTGATTCAAATAGTCATATTTGGGCGTCATATAGGAAGGTAAAATTTCAGTTTTTTTCTCGCCGTTCACGGCGTAAAAACCGGCGTATCTTTGGTCTTGAAATACAACATTCGGCTCATACCAAATTCCGCCGCCGATTGCGCTCGGGATATTTTTGAAACTGTCAATGACGGTTGCTGAACCGATAGGGACAGATTTTGTAAGATAGTATGCCTTGCCGAGCGTTGCAAGGTCAAGAGCGTTTTGCTCCAATTTTGCAATTGTTTTGTTAATACCTTCGGATTGATATTCAAGTTTACTGGAACTCAAATCAAGGGCAATGGCTTTATAATCTTTTGTAACTTTGCTGGCGTAAAGCCCCATAACACAAGCATTTGCAAGAATTAGAACCGAAACTATTAATAATAATTTAGCGCGCATACCACCCGACCCAAAATCCAAATATGACATCATTATAGCATTTATAGGCTTAAAAGCAAAAATGCCAAAACCATTTTTTATTGGTAGAATGTTTTGAGAATACAAAACAGGTAGCGTTTCTAATGGAAGTCGTTGAAAATATAATTGATCTTGAAAATGTGCACGTAAATTATGGTATGACAACGGTTTTGCGAGAAGTTAACCTCAAGATTAAATCCGATGAAAACTGGGCGATTTTGGGCGCAAACGGAAGTGGAAAATCCACCTTGATGAAGCTTTTTTCGCACGACCTGTACCCGAACACAAAATACCCGTTCAAGAAAGAAATTTTTGGAAAAGACAGGTGGGATATTTTTGAACTAAAAAAATATTTGGGGATTATTACAAACGACCTGCATAACCAATTTGCAAACCATGGCGGAGCTGAAACGGCATATGACGTTGCCTTGAGTGGTTTTTACAGCGCGCTTGGGGTTTACAAGCACCACGATTTCAGTGAAAAAGAATATGAAAAAGCGCTTGAAGTAATGGAATTTCTTGAAATTATGCACATTAAAGATAAAAAAGTTGCCCATATGAGCACGGGTGAATTAAGGCGCTCAATTATTGCAAGGGCACTAATTCACGACCCAAAAGTGTTCATTCTGGATGAACCCACAGTCGGGCTTGATATTAAAGCGCAAAGAAGTTTTATAAAAGTTTTGCAAAAAATCGCGAAAAAAACTTCAGTTATTTTAATAACACACGACATTGGAGAAATTTTCCCCGAAATTACTCATATTGCGCTTGTGCATAATAAAACTGTTTTCAAGCAAGGCAAAAAGAAAGACATTCTTACAGCCGAAAATTTATCTGAAATTTTTGAAACAAGAATTGATTTAAAAGAACAGAACGGCAGGTATTTTCTATAAAAGGCCTTTTAGTGCCTAAACCCTGTAGGTAATCGTTGCGGGTGGTTCTGATTCTTCCAGTTGGGGTGAATCCGGGATATCTGTCTTCGGATTTTGTGTTTGCGAAGCGTTCGTGTTTTGCGAAGAACTGTTTTCGCTTTCTATTTCACTTAATATTTGTTGAGCCTCCGACAAAGAGATGTCATATTTGCTTGCAATTTGTTGCGCAGAATAAGACTGCCCGGAACTTTTAATCTCGTTTTTTATTGAACTTGTATCGCTGCTTGCGTTCGATGAAGAAATTGAAGCTAGCGCGGACCTGCCCATTTGACCGCTGCTGATACCTTCTACCATAATACTTCCCCCCCTTTTTTTTAAACAACTATATTTTACAAGTAATTTAACTCCATGAATATAGTTTTTTAAGATGATTTTGTGCTACATATGCCTTCTTGACCAATTGTATTTTATGTAAACACCCTTTAAACTGCCCTTAACTTTAAATAAGGGAGGTTATTATGATTTTAGAAGGTACGGATAAAGGGCTAATTACAAAAGAGAATTGCGCGGTTGTATTTATAGACCACCAGCCGCAAATGGTTTTTGGGGTAGCAAGCAGCTCCGGTAAGGCTTTAGTTAATAATGTTAAAATTCTCGCAAAAGCGGCGAAAGTTTTTAATGTGCCGACTATTATAACAACAGTGGAGGAGCATTTTAGCGGTAAATGTATAGAAGCTTTGCGGAATGTTTTTCCTGACATTAAGCCAATTCAGCGCTCGGGAATGAACTCTTGGGATTCAGAGGAGTTTAGAAACGCTATTAAAGCGACAGGCAAGAAAAATATTATAGTATCAGGGCTTTGGACAGAAGTTTGTGTTTGCTGGCCCACTTTAGCGATGCTCGATGAAGGCTACAACGTTTTTGTGGCGGTCGATGCTTGCGGAGGGCTTTCAAAGGAAATTCACGATGCTGCTATAATGCGAATGATGCGGTTCGGTGCGGTGCCCGTTACTTCTTTGCAGATGTTATTTGAATTCCAGCGCGATTGGGCAAGAAAAGAAACTTATGATGCCGTGATAAACATAGTCCATAAGCACTCCGGAACATTTGGTATAGGTGTGGAATATGCAAAAACCATGGTTTTTGACAAACATTAATTACTTTAAAATCGGGTTTTTCTTAATTCTTTCTAACCACTCGCCGCAACATTTCGGGTGTAGCGACATTGGCGTGCCGTAGAAATTAATGTCACTTTCTGTTACATTTTTTTCTTCTTGGAAGCCCATTTTTTTGTAAAAACCGACAGGGTTTCTTTGTATAATATGCAATTTTTGCGCGTTAAGCATAATCGGTATATTACCCCCGTGCTGCAAGCTTTTTTCCACTGCAAGTTGAATGAAAGCTGAGCCTACGCCAGAATATCTTTGCCTCTGGAATGATTCAAGGTCTGCAACAAAAATAGCGCCATCGCCAATTGTTAAGGTCATATTCCCTATTATTTCTCCATCTTCTTTGGTCATAAAATACGCTTCTGATTTATCTTCACTAAAGGCTGTTTTGTAGAAATCAACTTTTAAAGATTTTTGCGTTATCCTATCTTTAATGTTTGTGCTGCCGCAGTATTTGCTTTCTTTTAGTTTTGAAAAACTGTCTACACCAAAACCTCTGGCTACTTTTGTACCAACATTTGCGGCACAAAAAGAAGGTCTGGCAGGGTGTGCAAATGTTGAATCAATAGAAGCGATTTTCATAGCCTACCTATAAAAACAGTCCATAATAAAAGTTGCTAGATTAAACTATTTTCTCTCGTAATATCCCATAAGTGAGGCTTTGCCCAAAGTGTGGGGCTTTATAAGTGCTTCGATTTGGACAGGTGTCATTTCAGGTTTTGAAGAAATGTTTGCAACATCGAGAGCGTAAACGGTGAAAATATACCTGTGTTTACCATGGCCTTTAGGCGGGCAAGGGCCGCCATAGCCGGGGTTACCAAAACTTGTTTTTGTAAGCATTGAGGGAGAATTAACCATTTCCCCTTTGGCAAAATTTGTTTTTGATGAAGGAATATTGGCCACAATCCAGTGCCACCAACCACCGGGCATTGGCGCGTCAGGGTCGTGCATAATTAACGTGTAGCTTTTTGTACCAACAGGAGGGTTTTTCCATTCTAAATCGGGTGCAATGTTTTTCCCGCTGCAACCAAAACCGTTGTAAATTTGTTCATCCTGAAGAAAAGCCCCTTCTTTTATTGTTTTGCTTAAAATTGTGAACCCTTTAGCTTCTGTCATAAGAACCCCCATAATGGCCGTTACAGCCAAAAATGTTAATATTAAAACCGCTTTTTTCATATTGGTTATTTTACCTAAATGCGCTTAAACTTACAATCCCCGTGCCGGCTTTTACAATTCTTTACACATAACATGTGACAATTGTATTTATATCTTATATAATTTCAATTAGTATTACAAAACATATTAGAAGAGGAAATTAGCAACAATGATAATGAAGCAGGTGAATTCCGATGGAATTGTTGCAGCAGGTTACACCAAAGAATATATGGAAGTTGAATTCACCGGCGGCAGAATCCACCGCTATAAGGGCGTGCCTTATGGGGTTTATTCCGATCTATTGAATTCAAGCTCCAAGGCAACATATATTAATCTTGTTTTGAAAAATTACGAGTATGATAGAGTGAAATAGCGGCATTTTTGCTCGTATTAGTAGGGCATGGTCCATTGGTACTACATTTTTGGACAAAATATCCAACAAAAGGTAAAATTATGGATATTATTTGAAGGTGGATAGTATGGATAAAATTCTTAAAAAGCTTGGCCCTCTTGGAAACATTGATTTTAATAAGTTATTTTTAGGGCAATCGTTATCTCATTTTGCAGATGCAACAGTGCAATTTATCTTGATTGCTATGATACTTCAAGGTTTAGATAGTGCAGGAAAAGCAATGGCAATGCTATTTTTCGCGTTTCTTTTGCCGCAATTCTTGTTAAGCCCTTTTGTCGGCTCACTTGTAGACAAATTTTCAAGAAAGCTGATACTTTCTTTGAGTAACTTGTTTCGAGGTTTGTTGCTTATCGGCGCGCTTTGCTTTTTGCCGAAAATCTCATCGCCAAGCGTGCTTTATATCCTTGCTTTCCTTTTAGGGATCGGTGCTGCGTTTTTCTATACCGCTAAAATGGCTGCGGTTACAAACGTTGTTAAATCAAGCGAATTAAAGTTTGCAAACGCAATAAATGCTGCAATTGGCACTGTTGCTTCGCTTTTTGGTGCATTTGTTGCAAAATTCCTCGTTGCAAAATCGGGAGCCATGGCTTCAATTGGAATAATAGCAGGAATGTATATAGCGGCTTCAGTGGTTTTGGCGTTTATGAAATTCCAAATCCCTCAAAAATTCAGTGAAGCAAAAGAAGGTTTTATTGCGAGCATAAAATCGGTATTAGCATACCAAAAGACCCACAGGCGCGCGTCTATGCTTATTGGGACAGCCATTATACTATCGTTTCTTATTGCAATATTTTCAAATAACTTAAATGCACTCATAACCGATTATTACGGAATGGAATTTTCCGACCTGACGCGCATACGCACACTTCTGGGTGTAGGCATTTTAATTGGTATGGGTGTAACAATCTTTTTGGCGCGCTTTATGCGCGTGCCGCATTTGTTCGCTTTGGGCTTTATAACTTTCTTCTTAGTGCTTTTCACAAGCCCGCTTTGCCACAGTATGAAAACCGCCTGGATTTGGCTTTTCCCGATTGGAATTTCTTACTCGGTATTACTTATTATGGTAAGCACAATTTTGCAAAAAACAATTCCCGATAGGGTTCGTGGT
This sequence comes from Candidatus Gastranaerophilales bacterium, assembly GCA_031549065.1. Classification (GTDB taxonomy): domain Bacteria; phylum Cyanobacteriota; class Vampirovibrionia; order Gastranaerophilales; family Gastranaerophilaceae; genus JAVBQM01. Next base: position 11,396 of record JAVBQM010000109.1, read on the forward strand.
AAAATCTTCGGTTTTCAATTAACAATGACAACAGCAAGCATTCTTTTCGGTACCGTTTTATCAGCCAGCCTTGCAGATAAAGTTCACCCGCTTGTAGCTTTTAAATTTATCGCCTTTGCGGCGCTCGCGCTCGCTGTTCTTATCCTTCTTGTTGATAAAGATTTCAGATATTTTCTTCTTAAGGCTACATTGGGACAACTTTTCACTGTTTTATTCAGATATAAAGCTGAAGGCGTTGAACACCTTCCAAAAAGCGGCAAGGTAATTTTGGCAGGAAACCACACCGGGCACCTTGACCCGCTTATAATTCAAATGGCAACACACAGGCAGCTTTGGTTTGTTACAGGTCCTGCGGCTTTTCAAATCCCTGTTATAAGGCGTTTGCTTAAATATTTTAACGTTATTCCGATTTTGCCTCAACATGGTACAGAAGCCCTTGATGTAGCGATAAATAAGCTTAAAGCCGGTGAAGCAACCGTAATTTTCCCTGAAGGCAAGTTTACTTCAGATGGCAATTTGTGTAAATTCCACCGCGGAGTTGCAGTTATGGCAAAAGCTTCAGGCGCGCCGATTGTACCTTTTGCAATTCAAGGCGGTTTTGAAACCTGGGGAAACAAGCGTAAATTGCCGAAAATTTTTGGCAAACTTGTAATCCAGTTCGGACAACCGATATCAGATTCCCTTGAAGATGAAAAAGAGGTCGTTAAAACGCTTCAAGAGCGCGTTAATTTTATGAAAAATGCACTTGAAAGACGTGCTTTTTATAAAATCGGTAACAAATTTCACGATAATTTCCTTGATTTAATGCAGGAAAAAGGTGACTTATATGGCCCCGTTAAGGCGTTAATGCTTAAGACAAAAACCGGTTATCAAGAACTTAGTTACATCGAAACTTCAAGACAGGCGAAGAATTTTGCAAACTATTTAATTGAAGATTTAGGAATAGTCCATGGCGATAGAATTGCAATTCTAACAGAATCGCGCCCTGAATTTGCAGTCGGTATGTTTGCTTCCATTCAAACAGGCGCAATCACCGTGCCGCTTGATGTGAAATTGACCGTGAGCGAGCTGACTTCAATTCTTTCAGATTGTAACCCGCGCGTTATTTTTACTTCGAGTCATTATCTTGAAAATGCAAAGCAGGTTAAGGAAAATGTTAAATCAATAGAACAGATTTTTGTCTTGGATGATGATGCAGAAGTTGACGTTACGAGGGTTTCGAGCATTAAGGCCGATATTGAAAAAGACCTCGGTGCCCCAAGAACTCTTGATGACACCGCTTTGATTGTTTATACATCAGGCACAACAGGTAACCCCAAGGGTGTAATGGTTAGTTTTGGCAATATTTATTCGCAACTTCGTGACTTTGAAGCAATACTTAAAATTGACGAGAAACACACCCTGCTTTCTGTGTTACCATTGAATCACCTGTTGGAGTTGAATGTTGGCTTTTTCGGTATGCTTTATATGGGCGCAAAAGTTGTTTATTTACAATCTTTGAGCCCGCGTGAACTTACAAATGCAATGAAGGAAAAACAAATTACAAATATGCTTGTGGTGCCGCTTTTGGTTAAAATGCTGAAATCAAGCGTCGAGAAAGAAATTCGCAAAAGCCCGCCTGCTGCCCAAAAAGCGTTTGACCTTATGTATAAAATGGCGAAATTTATGCCGCTTAAAATACGCCGTTTGATGTTTAAATCTGTTATTGACGGGCTTGGCGGCAAACTTGAAAACTTCGTTTGCGGCGGAGCGCCGCTTGATGTTGAGGTGGGTGAGTTCTTTGAACGTATCGGTATTCCGGTTTATCAGGGTTACGGGTTAACAGAAACAAGCCCTACTATTTCAACAAACTATCCGGGGCATAATAAAATTGGCACTGTTGGCCTGCCATTACCTTCTGTTTGCGTGAAACTTGCTGATAATGGTGAAATTTTATCCACCGGCCCAAATGTAATGCAGGGTTACTATGGCAAACCCGAGATGACAAAAGAAGTAATTAATGAAGAAGGTTGGTTCCACACGGGCGACATTGGTGAAATTGACAAACAGGGCTACATCAGAATTACGGGCAGAATTAAAAATATGATCGTACTTGGCGGCGGCAAAAAAATCTTCCCCGAAGAAGTGGAAGCTGCGCTTGAGCAATCGCCGCTTATTAAAGAAATTTGCGTGATGTCACTTAAAATAAAATCGGGTAATAAGTCCGGCACAGAAGAAGTTGGTGCTATTATTGTTCCTTCTGATGAACTTGCTAAAAAAACTGACGAAGAAATTCAAAAAGAAATTGAAGCAAATATAAAAAGCTTATCTGAAGCGAATTTAGCCCCCTATAAGCAGCCTACGGTTGTTGTGGTGCGTCGCGAGGATCTTCCGAAAACTTCAACAAGAAAAGTTAAGCGCAAAGAGCTTTTAGAATGGTATGAAAAAAATTAAAGGAGAAAACGTATGGTGCTTCTTGCAAAAAATAAGGAAGAATAACTATGAGAGAGCTGCTTTTAGAAACCCCGCATGGTATAAAAATTGCAATTAACCATTACGAAACCAAGCGAGACGAAGTGCTGATTATTGTTCCGGGCTGGTTTATGACCAAAGACAGCCGTTCTTTTAAAGATATGGCAAAAGAATTTACACAAAGTGTGGATGTAATTGTAATGGACCCGCGCGGCCACGGTAAAAGCTCCGGCGCTTTTATGTTTGGTGCGGAAGAAATTGTAGATTTAGCCGCTGTGGTTGATTTTGCGCGTGAGAGATATGGAAAAGTATACTTGCTCGGTTTTTCTTTAGGCGGCGGGCTTGTGGTGAATTATGCTGCAGAAAACAAGGTGGTAAACAAAGTTATCGCTGTAAGCGCCCCGCACAGTTTCGAGAAAATTGAAAACCAAATGTGGCGCCCCGAGGCCTGGTATATGACAATTTTTAAGAAAATGAATTTAAAGCAGTGGTGTTCAATTCGCCCTCATCCGAAGGGGTTGTTTGCGCCAAAACCCGCCCCTATTAAAGTTGTCGATAAAGTTGAAGCCCCTACTCTTTTTATTGCAGGCGAAAAAGACCCGACAGTCCACGCTTGGCACACAGAAGCGCTTTATGATAAAGCGGTTTGCGAAAAACAATACAAACTCTTTGAAAAATGCTTCCATGCGGAAGATTTATTCCTTCAGAAACGCGAAGAGTTTATTGATGTTTGCAAAGAGTGGCTGAAATAATTGAGAATAAAAAAATAGCTGAGAACAGATTTGAACTGTTGACCTTTCGGGTATGAGCCGAACGCTCTCACCAACTGAGCTACTCAGCCATTAACTTTAGTATCTCTCAAATAAAATTTTTTTTCAAGCAAATAAGTTTGTTTGGCAAAATTATTTTTCATATGTTTTATATTACCGCGTTAACAAATACTATCAAGAGAAAGGAAGCCCCCAATGAATATTTCAAAAATTGGAGCCGGCTGTTGCGGAAGCCAAATTAATTTCGGAACTATGGATAAAGAAACAAGCGATGTTTTAATGGGCAAAGAACTGGATAAAATAAAAAGAGAAAACAGTTTTACTTCGGAATATACCGAAAGAGACTATGCGCAAGATGTTAAAACTCTCAAAGATAGCTCACTCTACACGCTTAGTTTAAGGCCAGGCACTAAAACGGTCGATATTTACTTAGCAGCAATCGATGAAGACGGGAAGCCACTGACAAGAATTTCGGGCGCAGACTACAAGGAATATGTTGGCGATAATATAAAAGAATATTTGGGCGAAGTTAATTCAGATCTTGCCGGTGTGGCTAAAGCTGGCAAAGCTTACGGAACGTATACCTACGGGTATTGGAGTTTGTATAGCAGAACTGTACAAGCACTGGCGGCCAATGCCAGAAAAAAAGAAGAAATAGTGTAAAAGCTTCGTAATCCCTCTCCCATATAAAAAAAAGCCGCAGAAGCGGCTACTAGACTTGGGGAGGAGGTTTTGAGAAGGGTAATACCCTCTCATTATTAGATTTCGTCAATTTTTCGCCAAACTTGAGAGCGGTTGTGAAAACTACTCTAAAAGGATTATTTTTATGAATTTTCCCCCTGTTTGCTGGTAAAATAGGTGTATGAGGAAAGTATTTCTAACAGTTATCTTTATACTTGCACTACTTGTGCTTACCCCGACTGCTTTTTGTGCCGAGAAGAAGGTTGTTGGCGGTGTTGTTCGAACAGAAATTGAAACGAAGGACGAGTTCACTCTTGTGGGCGATTTTTACCCGTCTCGAGTTAGAAATAAAAAAATGCCGCTTGTCTTTTTGCTGCATTCGTTTGGAGGAAAATCGACTGATTGGGGTCAACTTCCGGAAAAGATTGTCAAAGGTGGTTATAACGTTTTTGCACTCGATTTAAGGGGGCATGGCAGAAGCGTTTACACGGCAGACCTTAAATATCGCACGTATAAGCCATTCACGGATAAAACATGGGTAAAATTGCCCAAAGATGTTCTTGAAGTAATAAATTATTTAAAAGAAACCTATTCAAAAGTCGACTACACAAAAATTATTTTTGTAGGTGCAGATTTGGGGGCAAATACAGCAATTTTGGCCGGGGATAAACTCAACCCCAAGCCGGTTAAAATGGTTTTAATTTCGCCGGCGCAATCTTTTAAGGGGCTGTACATTCCTATTGTGATTTCAAATTATTCCAATACACCAATGCTCACTTTGGCAAGCAGCACTGACAAATATTTTGCAAACCAGGCCAAAATGCTTTCAAGATTTATACAATCAGCGCAAATATTGAAACTTTACCCCAAAGGCGGAAGTGGAACGATTTTGTTAAAGCAAAACCCCGCTGCTTATGATGATATTGTGAAATTTATTTATAAATAGGCACAAATTTATTATTTGAGAAATGTTCAACCTTGTTTAAAACACCGTCTTTGTTGTAAACGAACCTGATTGCACCAAGTTCTTTTGTGCTAAGTGCGGACACATTGTTTTTTGAAAGTGCGCCCAAAGTTTCCGGGGAAGGGTGACCGTAAGCATTGTAGCCTGTTGAAATAATGGCAAATTCGGGCTTTAATTCTTTAAGCATTTTATCGTTAACCGAACCTTTTGCGCCGTGGTGGCCGATTTTAAGGATGTCGATTTTCTTTGGCAAATATTTTTTAACTTTCTCATATTCAATAACACTGCCGTCACCCATGAATAAAGAACTTTTGCCCTTGTAATTTATGAGCACAATAACGGAATTTTCATTGTCGGACTTTAAATCAAGTGGCCCGACAAAAGTTTTGACTTCAAAATCCGGTTCAGAGTAAATCATTTCATTGTTTTTCGCGCGCTCAAGGGGAATTTTATTCTCTTTAATATAGTTTGCAAGTTGTTTTGAGCTTTTTGTATCAGGATTCCTGTTTTCAGCCAACACCTTGCCCACTTTGAAATTCTTTAAAATATCAACCGCGCCGCCTGAATGGTCGGAATCAAAATGTGTCAAGACAAGATAATCGATATTTTTAATTGAACGGTCGGTAAGATATTTTTTTATTATAACCTCGGCTTGAGTCTTGCCCTTGTACGATGCACTTGCGGTGTCAATCATAATGTGTTTATTTTGAGGAGTTGTAATTAAGAAACTGTCTGCGTTCCTGACGTCAAAAGTTAGAATTTCAAAATTATGATTTGGAATTTTAATGAAAGTTGTTGCAAAAATTAAAATCGCAACACCGAGAAAAACAAGCTCTTTCTTGACTTTAAAGCTATTTTTCAGATTGTTGAAGAAAATCCAGATAAACAAATAATAAAGCGACACTTGTAAAAGGCTTGGTGAAGGTATTGTAATAATTGAGCCTTTGAGATTAGAAAAGAAGTAAGAAATCCACAAAAGCGCACTAATAAAGGGGTCAACGCATTTATCAAGAATAAGCATCATAAAATCAAGGTTTAACGCGCCCAAAATTGAACTTAAAAAACCAAAAAAGCTGATTAGCCCTATAAAAGGCATTACACAAAGGTTTGCAAAGAGGCTATATGGTGTGAAGGTGTTAAAATAATGCGCTTGAATTGGTGCCACAGAAAGCTGTGCTACAAAGGGAACAAACGCTGCGCAAATAATTCCTGAAGGTGTAAACAGCCACTTTTTCTTATGCAGTTTTTCAGGTAGGGCATTAGAAATTATGGGCATACAATAAATAAGCGCAATGGTAACAATAAAAGAAAGCTGAAAGCCAACGTCAAAAAGCATTTGCGGTGAAAATAAAAGCAGGATAAAGCCGGCAAAGAAAACAAGTGAAAGTCCGTCTGCTTCCCTGTCGATTAATTTGCCAAAAAGAACAAAAAGAAGCATAATCATTGAGCGCAGAATTGAAGGCGGAAAGCCCGTCATGGTTGAATAAAAAACCACAAGGGCCATGCCGGAAATTATATTAAAACGGTAGGGCAGTGCAAGACGCGAAGCGATAAACCACCAAATGCCGAAAATTAGCGCAACGTTTAACCCGCTTGCAGCCAAAAGGTGCAAAAGTCCTGAATTTATGAAGGCTTGCCGAACTTCGTCTGAAGGGCTAACAGCGTCATCGCCAAAAACAATACCGCCCAAAACCTCCAGATTCGGGCTTTTTATATATTTTGAGTGCTTGTCTATTATGTTATCGCGAAGCAGGTCAATTTATTGAAAAATATACCAAACCCATTCGCTTCTTGAGAATTCGGGAGATTTCAGGAGTTCATAACTTGCATTTTCAGAGTAAAAAGTAGAGAAAACATTTTTCGTGGCAAGGTAGTGCGCATAATCAAACTGTGAAGGGTTTGTGGCACTAAAGGGCTTTCTTAATTTGCCTGAAATTTTAATTTCATTTCCGATTGTAATTTCTCTAGGGTCTATTTGGGCGGAGTTTATTGTTATGTAAGTTTTTGATTTCAGGTTTTCATGCTCAATATTTGAAATTTTTGCCCCGTGAACCTCAAAGTAAAATCTTGTCCGTTCTTTATCTGTCGAAACATCAGGAATGGTGGCAATTTTACCCGATAAAACAACATTATTCTTGAAGCCGAATTTCTCAAGTTCATCGCCTGGTTTTGTACATCTTTGCGTGTTGAAATTGCCCAAAATGAACAATATTGCGAGAAAAATTGCAAAACCGCGTCCCAGGTGTTTTGTTAAAATTCCTACTGTAAGCGCAAGAAGCACTATGGCGGCAAATAAAATATCTTGCTTTAAGTGAAATGCAAGAATTCCTAAAATGTAGACTATCGCAATAATGGCGGCTTTATTCATGGACATAACTATATCACAGTTCTTGACAGTTGGACTTGTTGGGATAAAATATTAAGTATGCTGGGGCGTCGCCAAGCGGTAAGGCATCGCGTTTTGGTCGCGACATTCAGAGGTTCGAATCCTTTCGCCCCAGAGTATCAGGAAATGAAGCCCTTTTGACAAACAAGTCAAAGGGGCTTTTCACGCCATAGTGCAGGTTTCCACGATCGAAACAAATGTTCGAACACACCAAATTTAAAATCGTGTGTTTTTTCTCATTGTTCGAACATTCAAAGATTTCAAAACCTCTGGAAGGCAAATCTAACAAGCATTCCAGCGTTATTTTTAAATCATTATCACTTAACACGGCGGAGTCGATTTTTTGTTTCAAATCTTCAAGTTCGAGCACATATTCGTTCGTTTATGCTACACAGGCCAATAAAGTAAATTGGTTGAGTTTGATTTTGTTAATCCGTAAAGAATAATCAACAAATACGGATATTTATTTACCAATCATCTTATTCAACTCGTAAACTTTCCAAAGATACTCATATCTTTCCGAGAAATCTTTGCCCGTCTGTTTGAAAAACATGCAGTTTTCGCTGTTGCATTGGGTTGCTGAATTTGTCCAGTTATATGAGCCGCTCTCAATTTCTTTTCCGTCGAAAATTGCGAATTTATTGTGTTCTATTTTGTTATTATTTTCGCTATCATTTGTTCTGGCAGAAACTCCAGTAGCAACGAGTTCTTTTACAAGAGATGTGTACCATTTTTCTTGCTCTTTATCGGTTATAACCCGAACTTTAACCCCACGTTTGTGTGCCGCTATAACAGCGTCCACAATATTTCTGTTAGTTATGGAGTAAACCGCTATATCGATAGTGTACTTTGCGTTATTTATCCTTGAAATAATGTTATTTTCACAATCTGCACCAGGGGTGAAGAACACTTGATACCATGCTGTTGTTGGTTGAATAGAAAACGGTTCTTCATTTGGCTTTTTGATATTAAAAGAAGCTATTAACCTGTCTTGGATTAGGGATTTAGCACTTACAACAATCATAAAGACTTTACTGTCTTCGGTTTTGCCGATGAATAGCAAATCTCCTTCTTCCATTAAATTTGCTGCCGGGTTTTTTTGATAATAAAGACGGAAACGAAGTCTACCGTTCGGGTATTCGTGCATTAAATACCAAGTTGTAGTCGTTTTTGAGATAACAGGCTTATCTTTACTTAAATACACATATGTTGTGTCAAACTTTTTATTTTGTTTTTCTATCCCAAACATGTCCCTCAAGGCGTTTGTACCATTGAAGGCTGTACTGCCTTTAGGAGATTTAGTGGTTTCGCTATAAACTACCGTCTTAAAAGCGACGGATTGAAATCTTTCAGGAACTTTTACATCAGGCGTGTTGACCAAAAGTTCTTTAATAACAGAATTAAAATCCTGCTCTTGTTGTGGAACTTTGGCTTGCACAGTACAAAATGCTATGCAAAATAAGCACAGAAGCAAGCCTAGAAATTTTGAAATTCTGCTTTTCATAATATTTATAATATTGCAAACATAACTTTAAGTTCGTTTGTTTATTTCCTCAAAAACAATCTGCTTTGGAAGAACTTTTGCGCAAACGTATACACTGCTGAAAGGGGGACTGCCACTTAATTTTTGCTCAGTATAATCTTTAAAATATGCAACTCTTAGGCTCAAGTACATTATTTCAAACTCGTTATTTTTAAAGAGGTGGAATTTGCGCTGGCTTTCAAATAACCCGATAATGCCGACTAGCATCATAAAGGGCTTTCCAATTTCAAATAGCCTTTCCAACACTTCAACTTTTACAGAGTATGGAGGATTGGAAATAACATAATCACATTTAGGAACAGGTGTTGTAAAGAAATCTTGACCAATGGCGATATGGGTAGCAATTACGTTATGCCCCGCTTCGGTCAGCTTTTTTACAAACAAACTTTCGGGCAAGTCAAACGGACACCAAATTGTTGAGTTAGGTTTCAAATACTTTAAAATAGGCTCAATTGCGTACGCAGGGGTGTAGAACTCATCATTACCGCTCCATTTTATATTAAACACTTGTTTAGTGATTTTACATGTAGCTTGAACCTCTTTAAAAACAGGCTGCACAATGTTATTAGGTACTATAGCATCATTTGAACATGTTTTACCAAATTCGATGCCTTTGTATTCAGTTTTTGTTTGATTTTGCTCCATGTTTTACTTTGACCTGTAGTATCCTTTCACTTCTGTGCTGTCATCTCTTTTATAACCTTCAACCCAAATCATACCGCCACTAGATACAGCTTGCTTTGCCTCATGTTCTCTCGGCACACCTATTCCTTTGAGCTGTTCGTCTATCGCCATTTCGTTTCTTTTGAATTCAGCAGGAGGCATAGCCCCAATTTCTTCTGCGGTAAAAATTTTACCGACAGGATTGTCATTCACCTTGGCTTCAAAACCTGTGGGGGATTCATTATATTCTATTCTGCCATATAGGGTTGTTGTGTCCTTATTCTCATTAGAAGTTGAAGTAGAACTGATACCGTCAGTATATTTTTTCAAATTACCAACTCTATTATTCCACCCTTTTAAAAAGACTTTTTGGGAGGGGTCTTTTGTTACTATTCTATTGTAACTTTCTTTTCTTATTCTTAAGAATTCGTCAAGATTCCCGCCGCTTTTTGTGTAAAAGTTTTTAGCTTGACCCGGACCATGAAGTACTGCCGTGTCAAAAACAGCTATTGCTAACTTGGGGTTCTCAATCTTGTCTGCTCCTGATGTTTTCCAGTATTCATCGTAATATATTTGTTTTGCCTCACCTTTTGTTATACCCTTGACATCTTTTGTGGGTAAATTATGTTTTTTAAGGTAATAGTTGTAGGTTGCTTGTGTAACACCCATATTGGTTGCTCCACCCTTGTCATTTTTGTGATTCGAATATCCTCCTTCGGACGGGAATAAGAAATCAAGTCCTAATTCAAAGTTTTTTTCATAGTTTTGGTTTCCCATATTGTTTTCCTTTCTTGTCTTGGTGTAAAATTACTGTATGAAAAATTGCTATAAGTGATTTTTAATATTTGCTATTTGTGCCTTTAGTATCGGGCAAATCTTTGCTTGTAATAAGCTTGCTCCTAAAAAGAGCGACTCATTTTATCCAACCCAAGCAGATATGCTAAATTTCTCAAATGTCAGTGTTGAAGATTCGGATAAAGTCTTCGAGAAAATCTGCAATAAGATTGTTGAAAATTTTAAATCTGATAAAAACTTTGTAGCCGCTTTTAATACAGATAAAGCTGAGTTCTTGAAATATCGCTTAATTCAAAGAGATGTAATTTTACCCGCCAAAAAGTCAGACCCGATGGCGTATGGCAGCAATTATGCGATACACTCGGATGCTTATTTAAAAGAGTTAAACGGTAATAAAATCAGGGATTACAAGAGAATGGTTGAATTATATTGCTTGTATAATGACTATTACCAGCCAGCTAATGCTTGTTCAGATACACAAATAGAGAAGATTTTTAAATAATCATAGGCTTGCCGCCTTTCTCGCTTGGTGATATTCAGTTTTTAGGGCATTCTTTTTCATGGGTAAAATTCCTTAGTTGACTTTCGATACAGAATATCGAGATACACAATTTCCCTGAACCGTTACAAGCTCAAGTTTCTATAAGAGTATGATTAGCGTAAATGCCTTACTACATTAATTCGTTAGACATTTTCGTGTTTATTTTATTAAGACAATTAACTTCGGATTGGGCAATTTCACCAACAAAATCCCTAACTGACTGCTCAGCAAATTCTGAAAGTTCTTTGATGTTTTTATACTGAGAACCAATCTCCCCATAGTGTAATTCTATCGCATCTTTGGGTTGTCTAATAATCATTTTTTTAGACTCTTTAAGAAGCGATTGTCTCAATAATTCAGGTAAAACATGTAAAGTTAAAACACATCTGATATATTCGGAAGGCTCCATGCCAAGCTCTTTTGCTTTTTTTATAAGCAATTTATCCACATCGGGAGATACACGAGTTGTGGCGTGAACCTTTTTACCCTCAAGGGTTTCGATGAATGTATTTAGACCTTTAAACAGGTTTTTTTCTGATTTCATACAGCCATTATACCACAAGCGTGTACACATGTCAAATAAAAAATGTACACACGTAAAATCAACGATAGCAGGTATTTATACCTAAGTAATTTTACTTACTTTTTCTTATCAACACTGCCACTTTCTTGGTTTACGCAACACTCACTATAAAATCTATTTCAATACGACAAGATTCAAGTTCAACCCTTAAAACAAAATTCTTCAATAGGCGAAATGTATTCGTCGTGAAAATATTTTTTTCTTTCGTAAAACACATTGCTTCTTACCGTATTTGTATAAATAAAGGGTTCGTATTCACTGTAAATTGAATGGGCGTCCACAAAATAAGGTATCTTTATGTTTGAAATATTTTTTTTAACTTTAAAAAACTTTTTAAATGAAAATGTCCCCTCCAGCATTAAATCTATATCTGAAAATTCTTTGCAGGCGGGCATAGCTCTTGAGCCGAAAATGCGAACGATTTTTACACTTTCCTCTTGTTTAAAGTAGTTTATAAGCATATTGTAAGAAACTTTATCTATACCCCATAGCTTATCTGCGTTGTTCACCACCACATATTCATTTTCCATATTCCCGTTTCTTGCGAGCTTGGAAAATGTATTTCTAAATTCATCCAGAACATCTAGATAAACTAATTTAAATTTTGACACATCACTGTTGTTAAAATACTCGTTTGAGAATTTTATTATTTCAAAATATTGTTTTTTATTAGATATAAGCCCCGCTTGTTCTGCAAAGTTGATAACATCACTGAATAAATGTATTTCCACCATATCGTCTTCTTTAATTTTTTTCTTGAGCAATTTGCATATTTTAAAAAATAAAGCCAAGAAATAAGATATAAAATCTTTAGCATATTCTGTGTCATTTAATTTATTAACATCAAAATTATCCTTGAAAAATAAATAGGCCGGTATAAATGTTTCCACAAAATTTGCTTTCCAGCTGCAAAAATTCATAGAATTATCAATGTATTTCATCTTATATTGCATATTCACGCTCAATTTCAACCCTGTTTTTGCAAACAGTGTTTAGTTCAATAAACATTTTTTTATATTTTCTCTCTAAGTATTTTTCAGAACTCGGCAAAATCGTTGAAAATTTTTGCCTGTTCATCTCAACAAGCGCACAGTATAATTCAAAAAATTTATTGCCATTTTTCAAATAATCAAAATATAAAATGTCCCGAACTGTCCCGATTTCGCTCGTTGTATCTATCATTCCATTGTTGCAAAACAAAAAACAAAAAAGCTTTATTGTTTTTTTAAAAAAAATATAGTAAGAATTCCAAAATTTTCTTTTCCGGTCAATATTATAAGAGGCGTAGTTTATTCTTACTTCATCAAGCGTTTTTAAAAATTTTTCATAACTCTTCGCGTAATCGTTGAAATAATATGTT
>JAVBQM010000099.1:0-4302 GCA_031549065.1 Candidatus Gastranaerophilales bacterium
AAGCATTCTCAAAAAAGCGCTTGAATATCGGAGTAAACTCCTCTTTTACAATATCATTGAACCCGAAACACGCACTTGCACCATGCGCCAGATTAACAACCGTGAAAAACGTTGAAACTTCAGCCACGCGTCCAAGAGCGCTATTTAGGGCTCCATCTGTTTCGCGTGCAAAAATAATAGAGAAATTATCCCCTCCATCGATTGGCGAAACCCAGTAGCCAAAAGGAATAGAATCTTTAAAGCTTTCTTTAAACAATTCTTTTCTTGATTGTTCTTCCCTTAAGCCCATAAGCTTAAGTTCGTTAATCACGCGCCGCGCTTGAGATTTTAAGGCTTCATCATCAACGTTCTCAATAATATAGTTTAAAGGCTCAAACGCGAGATAAGACCTGCATTTTTTCAATGCCTCTATACAAAAGGGTACAATCGGGTCTTTGGGGTCATATAAAATTACCGGCACAAGGACATTTGCAAGCTCATCACCGTTAAAATCTGCCACAATCGAATCAAGCAGCAATTTCTTATCAGAATCGTTCACAGTAAAGAAAAAGTCCAAAAAGTCGATTTGCGCCTCGGGGTTATTTCTGGCATCCTCAAGGAAAACCTGTGTTTCAAGGTCAATCGCGGCGTCAGGGTTTTCCACATAAGCTTGAATGTCGTTATAGTCAATGTTTTTACCCATATCGCGCAAGTTGTTTATAAGAAAAAGTTTTTTCTTATCTGAAACAGTTTTTAATTTCAAAAGTTCATAGCTTTCGCTTTCGCAGACGTGTGGCGAAACTTCACGCGCAATAATGGTCAAAAGTGAATCAAAACGCGGGTCTTGACAATTGATTTCCTTCAAAAGCAGTTCAATTACAAATTTGTCGTCCCCGAGTTCTTTTAAATCTGCGATTGCCGCTTCAATGGTTGTGTCTGAAAAATCTCTGGAGATTTTCAGTTTCGAAATTATGTCGAGTACCGACGAGCGTATTAATATTTTTGAACTCAAGTGTTTGTCCCCCAAAGTAAATCAAGAATTTTTTGAGCCTCGCTCGATAAAAGGCCGTCTTGTAGAATCAAAAACTGTACCGCGATAAGTGTGCATTCCGAGCAAATATTCACTCCCGGGCCTTTTACAAGCTTTGGAATTTGCGTGTTCGGGCGCTTGCAAAAACTGCAGTATTCAATTTTTGACGCCTGTTTATTCTCTTGTTGTAAACCTTCGGTTCCTTGGGCCTTTTTACGGGTTTTTGAACCGATTGAAACTACTTTTTTACTCATTATTTTTCCCCAATTTAATCATATTTTCAACTGCCTCACTGTCCAGCCCGAGATGTTTAATAGGATTATCCCAAACCATTTTTTCTATTGTTTGTATCGGCAAAATTCCTTTGTTTGTAAGCCTTTTAACGATATCACCCAAAAGAAGAATTGAGCCCGCAAGTGTGCCATCCTCATTTCTTGCGCCCTCATTAGTTGCAAAAACTTTCTTGCCGCACAGAGCGAATTCTCCTCCAATTGCGCCCGCCAAAGCAAGACTGTCGCTAATTAAAATTACCTTATCCGGGTTTTTTATTCTAAAAAAGAGGTTTAACATTTCATCATCAACGTGAACACCGTCGGCAATAATTTCAGTGTAAATATCGTCTTGCATAATAGCATCGAGGGTTATTGTGTCCTCATTATGCGACATTTTGGGCATAGCGTTAAAATGGTGAGTAGTGCCGTCAACACCTTTGGCGTTTTTAGCAAGCGTATGTCCTGCGTGAACTTTTATGCCATTGCTTTGTAAAAACTTTGTTAATTCAAGATTTTCATCAAGTTCGGGGGCAAGAGTAACAATTTTAACCACATCCATAAAATCGCCGACAGCTTTTTTAAAATTTTCAATTGTAGGCAGATTAAGTTGTGCTTTATTGTGTGCGCCCGCTTTTTCAGGGTTTAGAAAAATTCCCTCGAGATGAGCGCCCAGGATTTTAGCGTCACCGATGTCCTCAACTTGCGCAATAACGTTCAGTTGACGTTGAATATTTTCAAAAGTATCTGTTGCCAAAGTCGGGCAAAAACCGACAATACCTTGCCCTAACGCCTTTTTGGAAAACTCTTGCAACCCTTCAGTGTCACAAGTTGCAAAATCAATCCCAAAGCCTCCGTGCGTGTGAATGTCTATAAACTTCATTCGATAATTTTACTATAGTCGGCTGCAAATGTCATGGTACAATTACAAAATGAAACCTGAATTATTGTTACCTGCGGGCAACATCGAAAAAATGGAATACGCTTTTGCTTATGGCGCTGACGCGGTTTATTTGGGTATGGTTGATTTTTCGCTTCGCACAATGAGAAAGGGTGAATTAATCACCGAAGACAACCTCAAAGCGGCAATTTCGCGTGCGCGCGAACTTGATAAAAAAGTTTATTTAACATTAAACATTTTTGCTTTTGATGATGATCTTGAAAAATTAAACAAAAATTTAGAAATTATAAAAGATGCAAACCCGCACGCTATTATTCTAAGCGACTTTGGGGTGTATAAAAAGGTTCGCGAATTTTTACCCGACACAGATATTCACATCTCCACCCAAACAAATACTCTAAATTCTGAAGCTGTGAAATTTTGGCAAGATTTAGGCGCAAAACGTGTTATTTTAGCGCGCGAATTAAGCCTGAAACAAATTGAAAAAATCAAAAAAAATTGCCCCGATATGGAGCTTGAATGCTTTGTTCACGGGTCGCAATGTGTAAGTTTTTCGGGCCGCTGCCTGTTAAGCGATTTTATGACAAAAAATGAGCGCAAAGCTAATCAAGGCGGCTGCACCCAACCTTGCAGGTGGAGTTATAAACTCGTTGAAAGCACGCGGCCGGATGAATATTATGAAATTTGCCATGATAACCACGGCTCGCACATCTTATCCCCAAAGGATTTATGCCTTATCGAACACTTGAAAGACTTGTGGGATGTGGGTGTTAGTTCTTTCAAGGTTGAAGGTCGGACAAAAAGCCTTTATTATGTGAGCGCAACGGCAAAAGCGTATCGTGCAGTGTTAGATGGCATTTTGGCGCCCAAAGAAGGTTTTGAAGAGCTCAAAAAAGTTGGCAACCGCGGCTATACAAAAGGTTTTTTCCTCGGTGCAAATGATTGCGAAAGCTATAGCTATGACCTTTCAAAAGGGCTGGCAGGAGCGGATTTCCTTTGCATTTTTTTGGACGCGCAAGAAGGTTTTCATAAAGTTCAGATTAAAAACAAAATTTGTTTGAATGATGAGATTGAAATTATCACGCCCGACGAAACGCTTCGCGCACAAGTGCTTGAAATTCAAAATGAAGAAAGAAACGAGAGTCTTTGTGTTGCAAATACGAATGATATCGTCTGGTTAAAGCTAAGCGTACAGCCAAAAAATTCAAAATACGCGCTTGGGCGCACCGTAGGAATTCGCGATAAAAGACTCGAAGAGCTTGAAGGAGTCAGCGCGAAGAAAGAAATTTGCGAACAAAAATGTTTGCCTTTGAAAGGTTATGCCGGGGTTTTCAAAGGCAAAATTAAGCCCGATTTAAATTTAGATTCGATTTTTGAACTTGAAGTTCAAATCTTGGAAGAAATGGGGATTAAGGCGATTTTGTTTGACCTTGACAGCACGATTGTTCAATCGAGAACAGGGCAAATCACGCCACAAGTGCAAAATTTGCTTTTCGAGCTTTCCAAAAAATTTAAAATGGCTGTTATTTCAAACAACTATGACGAAAATTACGTCAACAAAGTGCAGAGCCAAACTAAAATTAAGATTTACGGGGCCGCAAGAAAGCCGGACATTTCTACCGTAAGGCGTGCGCTCATTGATTTAAACACTGTAAGCGAAGCGGTTTTAATGGTTGGGGATAGACCGTTAACGGACATTTTATGCGGGAAAAATGCAGGAATGAAAACCTGTTTGGTAGATTCAATATCCAAAACCCAAGAAGGGCGTTTGACGCGCTTTGCGAGGAAATTAGAGCGCATTTTTATAACCAAAAAATAATATGCCCTTCATCCGATTTTATGCTACAATGTTGCCAAGATGAAGAAAAAACACGGGTTTATGGGAAATATCGCCAATATTGACACGGCGCGAAACAAGCTGATTGCGGCGGGTTTTATTATTTCAACACTCATAATCGTTGTTGTAGCATTTTTTTCAATGACACAAATCAGGGATAGTCTTTATGCGGGCTACTCCAGCTTCGGGCAATTGCTTACAAAAACTCTATCTATCCAAACCAATGAATTAATCAACGATATACCGCAAGAATACCAGGGTAGAACGATTAAAAGCCAAGTGGAAA
>JAVBQM010000056.1:0-3920 GCA_031549065.1 Candidatus Gastranaerophilales bacterium
AATAAGGCAAATTTTATTATTTACGCACATTAAATAACAGGGTATATGTTAATTAGAAGGGAATAAGGAATATGTCAATCACACCTGTCAAACCATTTGATGTAAGTAGCATGCAAAGCTATAAGAATTATCTGGACACTAAAACGCTTGTGAATAACGGAATTAACGACCGCTTTCAGAACGATACCGATAGAAAAGACAGGGTGCCCCTTTCATTGGCAATAACGGTTGCAAAACAAGCGTTCGGACATACTAGCGAAAAAGCAGACGCGGCAATTCAAGAGCTTTGTGGCCAAATTAAATCGCTTGAAGCTCCAAACGTTTACAGTATAGCGAAAAAAGATGGCGGCAAAAGAACAATAACCACAAGCAAAGAAGGCATGGAAATTTTGGACACAGACGCTCGAGGCAAAACTGTCGAAGACACGGATTTATTGGCCGACGGCACAAAAGTTGTAACAACATATAACGAATACGGAGAACCTGCAAAAAGGCTTGTAACAGAACCTGACGGAACAGCCAAAACGCCTGAATACTGCAATACAACAACAGGTAAATGGATGGAAGGCGACCCGATACCCGTGGGCCCAGGTAAAACAACCGTTCAAGAATATGGCAATATCGGAGAGAAAAAACTTTACGATGAAACCTTAGAAACACTCACAGACGGTTCAACAAGGGTAACAATTGAAAGCAAATCCGATAGCGAAAAATATGTTATAAACGGTAAATTGGGTGTGCGTGAAGGAGCCGGCGGATTGTTTGAATTTGTTGAAGTATCTTCATCACAATACTCCTCTTTAGAAAAAGGGCTTAAAATAAAAGTAAAGGATAACGTCACAACAATTAACGATGATAAAAAAGGCGTCAACATTACAATGATGAAAGATAAATCTTATCAAGCCTACAGTTCCGATATAGGAATGTTCAAAATTCAATATGAATATAAAGAGGGGCCTATTAAATCATCAACAATATCCGGTATTTATGAAAAAGATCACCCGCAGGGCGAAAATAACAGCTGCACTAGTTGGATAGTAAGAAATGGTGCCGAAGAAAAAGTTCAATTTAGGGACGGCCGCGAAGCAACAATCAAATACGGAGAATACGGCAATAAAGTTGTTTCTGTTCAGGGTGTTAATATGGATGAAAACGCTTGGAAAGAAGTCGGTTACAACCCATACAATAAAGATGAAAGCATATTGCACGTCAACCCGACATTCTCAAACACACCCGGAAGTTATTTGCACCCCTTTAGATATATGCAAGGCCTCGGCTGTAAATATTAATCAAAAAGCCCCTAAATGGGGCTTTTTTAAAATGGAGCGGGAAACGAGGCTCGAACTCGCGACATCTTCCTTGGCAAGGAAGCATTCTACCACTGAATTATTCCCGCGTATTCAATTTGCTAAACTATACTACTACGCTCAAAAAAAATTTTCAACTACATTTGCGAAATTTCAATTAACTTAGAAACAGTCTCTTCGTAAGGGGTTTTATCGTCAACATCTTGCTTTAAAAACGCATCAATTTTATCTTTAAGCGCAATCGCCTTATCGGTCGAAGGGTCGGAACCTCTCGAATAGGCGCCGATATTAATCAAATCTTCATTTTTACGGTAACTTGCAAGAAGGTTTCTTAAGGTTCCAGCCGCATCTTTGTGTTCTTTGGTTACAACAGCATTCATAACACGCGAAATGCTGCCTAAAACATCAACAGCGGGGTAGTGGTTTTTATGTGCCAAATCACGAGAAAGAGCAATGTGGCCGTCAAGAATACTTCGGGTAGTGTCTGAAATAGGTTCGTTAAAATCATCACCCTCAACCAAAACGGTGTAAAGTCCGGTTATTGTGCCATTTGCGCTGCTTCCCGCGCGCTCTAATAATTTCGGCATAAGCGCAAAAACACTCGGAGTATAGCCACGCGTAGCGGGAGGTTCACCCACTGCAAGACCAACTTCACGCTGAGCAAGGGCAATACGGGTAACAGAATCTAACATAAATAAAACGTCTTTTCCTCTGTCGCGGAAAAATTCCGCAATCGCGCAAGCAACAAAACCCGCTTTAATTTTAACCAGTGAAGGCTGTTCACTTGTGGCACAAATAACAACAGAGCGCTTCATTCCTTCCGGCCCGAGTGTGTGTTCAATAAATTCGCGTACCTCGCGGCCCCTTTCGCCAATCAGCGCAATCACATTAACGTCTGCCGAAGTGTTTTTTGCCATCATCGCAAGCGTTGTGCTTTTTCCAACCCCCGAGCCTGCAAAAATACCCATTCTTTGGCCTTTTCCGACTGTTATAAAAGCATCAACCGAACGTATGCCGAGAGACAGCGGCTCATCAATCGGCTTCCTTTCAAGCGGGTTAATACTTGCCGCCGTTGTAGAATAAAGTTTCTCGCTCACAATTTCGCCAAAATTATCAATAGGATTTCCCAGGCCGTCCAAAACGCGGCCCAACATCCCCTCTGACACCTTAATTTTCATATTGCCGCCAGTGTTCACGACAACGGCACCAGCCATGATTCCTTCCATGGAACTGAGTGGCATCAAAAGAATTCTGTCAGAGCGATAACCCACAACCTCGGCAGGAATTTTCTCCTGTCGTGCAGCGTCTTTATAGATATAGCACAAATCGCCGATACTTGATTTTGGCCCGTCCGCTTCAATCACAAGACCGATAACCTCGACAACTTTTCCAAAAGGAGAGAGGGGCTCAATTTCACTCAGTTGGCCAAGAAGCGCCGTTACATCAATTTTTTCAACTTCACTCATTCAATAGCTCATTTGCAATTTTTTCAATCTGGCTTGAAATTGTGCAATCCATGTTGCCCGCTAAACTTTCAACTATAATTGAATCGTCCGCGATTTTTGGGTTTGTGATAATTCTTACACTTTGGAATTTTTTTGAAAAATCCGGTTCAAGTTTTGAGGCTAAATTTTCACTAATCATAACGCTGACAACGGTTTTAGCATCAAGAAGCCTGATTGCGCGATTGATTATTTCTTCTAAAACTGTGCTGTTAAGTGACGCAAGACCGACTTTTTTGCAAATTTCAAAACATAAACTAAGCATATCTCCGCGCGAAGAATCTAAAATTTTCTTTTTAATCTCGAAATTAGCCGTTGCAAGCAAATCAACTGAATCAATTTTTTCGCTCATCTCTTCTTGAATTTTTGCGCTGCCTTCAGCATAACCTGTATCAAAACCTTCTTGGTAACCTTCTTTTTTCGCGGCTTCCTTAATTTGTTCGGCTTGCAATTTCGCTTCTTCAATTTGCGCTTCAATTTCAGCCCTACGCGCTTCCATTTCAGCTTTTTGCGCTTTTGCATCGGCAACTAAGGCTTCAGCCTCAATTGTTGCGGCTTCAACAATGCTCTCGCCCTTTGCAGTCACAGCCTCAAGCGTGTCACAAAGGATTTTTTGTGCTTCAACTTGAGCTTCTTCCTTGAGCGTCGCATCACTTTTGCCGATAACAAGGGAGTCGCCGAAACTAACATTGCAAGACTTTATTCTGCCCATATCACCGCCTGACTACTCAATCAGTTCGTCTTCAGCGCTGCCACGGTTAACGGTAATTTCACCCTGTGATTCAAGGGTTCTTATTATAGCAACAATTTTAGTTTGCATTTCTTGAACATCCTTGGCTCTTGCTGGTCCTAAGTATTCCATATCTTCAAGCAATATAGACTGAGCACGCTCTGACATATTGTTGAGGAATTTATCTTTAATATCGTCACGAACCCCTTTAAGCGCCAAGCAAAGGTCTTTAGAGTCGATATCGCGCAAGATACGCTGAATTGCTTTATCGTCAAGATTGATAACGTCTTCAAATACAAACATAAGCGCACGAACGTTTTCGGCTACTTCAGGAGTTACCTCTTCAAGCATTTCAATAACATTTCTTTCAGTCGCACGGTC
>JAVBQM010000089.1:0-10107 GCA_031549065.1 Candidatus Gastranaerophilales bacterium
GCAGTCAAACAAATTTCCACTGATGAAAATAGCCATGTGCCATGGCTTATTGGTGAAGTGTTGCAGCAAATTGGAACATTTGATAAAGATAAAATGCCGGAAGCCATATCTTTGTTTATACAGGCTGACAAATCTGCTCCTTCGGGAGGACTGACAAAGCATTGCAAAGACCCTCAAGGCGCCTTGTATGGGTTTTTATCTTTAATCGAACATGAAAATGCAAGATTTAAAACATTCTTGAACCTTATTTCGCATTTTGAGACGTATGATGAAGCAACAAGTTATTTTTACAGGAAAATTAACTCCTACACCCCTGACCATCAAGTCATTCTGACAGAAGCGCTTTTAGAAAAAATAGAGAAAAACCAGAATGTGGAAAATTATGTTAAACGCGGTTGTCTAATGCGCGGGTATGAAGAATCTGTATTCCAACACGCAAAATATTTATTAGAGCAAGCACCCAAGTCATAAAACAGTTATTTTATGATATCATAGTGGGCATGTTATCAGGTCCGTTTTTATCTAAAAATTTCATAGGTTCAACAGATGATTTTAATTCTGCAAGAGTGATAATGCTTGGTATGCCTTATGATGGCACCTGTTCAAATCGCCCGGGCACGCGTTTTGCGCCGCAGCAAATTCGCCTTGAAAGTGTCGGGATCGAAACTTATTCACCGACTTTTGATGCCGACCTTGAAGATGTAGGGTTTTTTGACGCGGGAGACTTGGAGTTTCCTTTTGGCAATGCGGCGAAAACACTCAAATTAATTGAAAATAATGTGGATGAAATTTATGGCACAGGAAAAAAATTGCTCGGAGTTGGGGGTGAACACCTTGTAACGCTTGCTTCAATTCGTGCAATTGCGCGCCACATTGATAACCTTGCGGTTGTCCATTTTGACGCACACACTGATTTAAGAGAAGAATACCTTGGCGAAGAGCTTACCCACGCGGGAGTTATGAACAAAATCGGCCAAATAATCGGCTTTAAAAATATCGCGCAAATTGGCATCAGAAGCGGCGAAAAAGCGGAATTTGAGTTAATGAAAAAATTTGGTACCCTGATTCACGCGCCGAAACAGCTTGAGAAATTTAAGGGCAAAAATGTTTTTGTAACGATCGATCTTGATGTTCTCGATTTAGGCGAAATGAGTGGGGTTGGAACACCGGAAGCAGGCGGAATGCCTTATCGTGAGCTGCTAAACTGGCTTAAAGAACTTAAAGAATATAATATAATCGGTGCGGATGTTGTAGAATTGGCACCCGACATTGACCCGACACATGTTTCAACCGCCACTGCCTGCAAGGTTATTAGGGAAGCTTTACTGCTTTTGTAGCCCTTTGGGTGATTTTAAAAAAATATGGGGTGTTAAAATGAGCAAAGAAATAACAGAACAAGGCGAAGCCAGAGAAATCACAAAAATCGATTTAATTCGCGAACTTATAGACAATTGCAAATTCGACGGTGCCCTTGAACAGCTAGAAATTTTGCAAGAAGAAGAACCCGACAATTTTGAAACTTATTACGAATTGGCGCGAATTTACTTCGAATTGGGTGATTATGAAAGCGCAATTGCGAACTATGAACAACTTTTAGAACACCACCAAAGCGCGATAATGTATTATAACCTTGCGCTTGCCTATGAAGCTAATGATGAAATCGACAAAGCTATTTCAAATTACCTTAAATGCACTTCGCTCAATGAAAAATTTCCATTTGCCCACAAAAAATTAGGTGTGTTGTTTCTCGCGCGCGGCGACAGGCAAGACGCAAAGGAATATTTTGAAAATTATATAAACCTCGGTGTTCCCGAGAGCGAAAAGGAAGAAATCAAGGCGCTTTTGGGAAGAATTTAAAGGAGCCCAAAAATGAATATTAAAATTTATACGCTAGATTATTGCCCTTATTGCAAAAAAGCAATAAGTTTTTTAGAAGAAAAAGGCGTGGAGTTTGAACGCATTCGTATTGATGATGATGAAGCCGGCTGGTACGATAAATTAAGCAAAAAATTTGGCATTGAAATCAATGACCTGACTTTACCTCAAATTATTATTGACGATGTAAGAATTGGCGGTTATACCGATATGATGACGTTTAACGAACAAAAAAGGCTACCCTTTTAATTCTTTTATTGCATTCCGTTAGCGTTCAAATACTGATCAATAATACCAATGCGCTGTGGTCCTTCCGGGAATTTTTCATAACTGCTTTTTGCGCTTTTAAGGTCTTTTGCTCCACCCAGTTTATCCCCGGTAAGAATTTTCGTGTATCCTTGAAGTTCAAAATACTGCGGGAAGAGAATACATGGGTATTTTGATGTTGCAATTTTAAAGTGCTTTAGCGCTTCTTGGTAATTGCGCGTTCTGTAATAACAACGTCCTATGTTAAAATTGATATTTTTTATCCTGCCGTTAATTTTCAGCGCTCTTTGAAAAGCCGTAGTGGACGCGCTATAATCTTGTTTGTTGAAATATAGATTCCCAAGCAAAATATAAGCTTCAATATTGTTGTTGTTCTTTTTGATTGCTTCTTTTGCTGCTTTTATAGCTTCAGTAGAATCTTTCTTGTTCGAGTAAGCGCAGGCGAGTTGGTAGTTAAGACTCGATGTGCCGCCATTTTCAGAGCGGATTTTTCCCTCCAGGGCTCCTATTTTTTCATTACAACTCAAGTCGTCTTGGCAAACAGGTGGAAATTGTGTGCCATCAACTGCGAGCGTTGAAACTACGTCAGTATAAATAACGAAACCGCAAACCAGAAAAATGCCAAGCGTTACAATGGTTGCCATAATTGGCGGGGCAATATTTGCTTTTGGGTTGTCTGCAACCCTGTCAAAATAAGCTTCGTTGACGTAATCGCCAAAAAGTCGGGGCTCTTTTTTAACCGCTTCGCTTTTTGCAACTTTTTCAATAAAATAATCCGCGTTGAATAGAACTGCGCAATAAATGTTTATTAATGGAAGCAAGAAGAAGGATGTTTCACCAAACACCGGAGCTGTAGAAATTATAATAATGGCAGCGAGGTACATCGCAAGCAGAATTGCTCCTTTTGTGACCAAACCTTTTGCAATGTAATAAAGCGGCCCGAAAATTAGCGCCCAAAAGTTAAACAAACAGTGAAACTTCCACTTATCTCCTATTCCTAAAACAGAAATAAGAGGCGAAGGCTGCCAGAAATGCCGGTTACCGGTTTGTCCTTCCGAAAAGTTTTGATAATACACTGTGTATATTTTCTTGAAAATTTGCTTCCAGCGGCCATCCACTGCAAGATTGTCAATAACTTCATAAATATCACTAAAAAAAACAGCCACTTATTCCGCTACTCCCCCTTTTTTAACTACTTCATCAACCGTTTCCACAAATTTGACTACGTCGATAGGTTTTGTTATGTAACTTCTTATATTATACAACTTTGCAATATTAATTTCATTATCCATTGCAAATGCTGAAACAATAATAATTTCCGGTAAGGTCAGCCCTTTGTTTTTTGCTTTCTCGAGAAGGTCAAAACCGTTGAGTTTCGGGAGTTGTATATCTAAAATTACCAAATCATAAACATTTGCACCCTTTTCAAGCTTTTTGTAGCCCTCTTCGCCATCATACACTTTGTCGACTTCGTAACCCTTGACTTCCAAGAGATCAGAAAAAAGCTTCATGTTGGTTAGGTTATCTTCGATAATTAAAATTTTGCTCATTTTATTACCCCGCCAAGTTCAACCCTGAACGTCGTGCCTTTATTAACTTCGCTTATAAGAGTAATTTTGCCTTTGTGCATTTTTACAAGTTCGCGCGTAATGGTAAGCCCCAGACCCGTTGAGTGCTCGTCTTTGCTGTAAATATTGTTTATGTGAACAAATTTTGTGAAAACTTTGTTGTGGTATTTTTTCTCTATACCCACCCCGTTGTCTTGGACTTCTAAAATAAATTTTTTGCCTTCGACGCGCGTCTTTACAACAATTTTACCCTTTTGGTTTGTAAATTTAATTGCATTACTGAGCAAATTATATAAAATTTGCTGAAATTTTTGATAATCCGCTTCAAGCTTGCCATGGTATCCGTTTTCGAAGGTCACTTTAATAGATTTCTTATTTGAAAGCGGGGATAAAATTGCGATAACCTCGTTAATTAACATTTCAGGTAAAATGTGCGTCAAATTGAGTTTCATTACCTTCGATTCGATTTTTGAAATATCTAAAATCTCATTGATAATGTTCAAAAGGTGAAGGCTTGAAGTGTGGATATCTTTTATGTATTCAGATTGTTTATCGTTAAGCTCACCGAAAATTCTGCAATCAAGGGCTTGCGAGAAGCCGATAATAGCGTTCAATGGTGTACGAAGTTCGTGGGATATATTTGCGAGGAAATTATTTTTAATCTCGTCAAGCTCTAAAAGCTTTTTATGTTGCTGTTCAATGGTTTTTTTAGCCTGTTCTTTTTCAAGAACGGCATTTTGAAGAGCGTGAAGCTGCAATTTGAAAACATCGGACAATTCGCAATCTTTAATTGCATAAGAATAAGCTGCATTTAAAGCCCAAAGCGCAGTCATTTCTTCAGGGCTAAAGCTTTCATTTCTCACCAATACGGTAAAACCAAATAGAGAACCGTTGATTGAAAGCTTCAAAATGAGCGCGTTTTCACCTTTAAATTGCGAAAAGCCAAGGTCAAAAAGATCTTCGCTTGCAATCTGGTAATGTTCTTCCTTCGTTTCCACAATTTTTTCTATTGTGTTCTTGCTAAAAAAACCTTGATATTGTTGTTTTTCAAGTTTCCCGTTTAAGAAAAGCGCTTTTTGCACCAAAGACACGGCGTCAAGAAAATAAACACCGCAAAAACCACTATTTGAAAAGCGAGCCAAATTGGAAACCAAACCCTCGTAAAACCCTTTGAATTTGGGGTTTGCCTCATTTAGTATGCTCTTGATTTCGCTTAAAATCTCACTATAATTAATATCCACACAAATATTATAGGTGGTTTAACTACTTATGGCAAATTGTTAAATAGTAATTCTATACCCGCCCTTGTCGGCGTTTTCAAGAAAATCCTGCTCAATTTTTGTTCTCAAATTTTTGATATATTTATAAACATAATCGGTTGGTAAATCAAGAGTTTTGGCTAAATCTCTTGCGTATACAATTTTGTCGCGGTTATCCAAAAACACGCCCAAAACAACCTGCTCACGTTCCGTGAGGGGCTTTTTATATGTTAAGTTGACAGAAGCCTTTTCTATCAATTTTTCCTGAAGTTCAATTGATTTTTTCGCTACAGCAACAACGGCTTCTTTGGAGGACTTCTGGGGGATTCTTGAAGTGGTTATATTGCTTTGGTTTTTCATAACCATATCAACAATATCGCAAGTTTCTTTTTCTTCTTTGATTGTTTTTCCAAGCCTTTGAGCAAACTCCTCAAGAGTAATTTTCTCTAAAGAACTTCTCCATTGTTTGATCTCTTCTTTATTCAAATACTCAGCCATATTACTCCTCTTCGCCAATTCTTAATCTTTATACATTTATACCAGAAGTGGAGTTAAAAATCAGCAAGTGTTAAGTCATTGTAAATTTTTTCATTGAAACTTTACTTAACTTAAAGAAAGGTTGACTAAGCAAAAACCCCGCTCGGTAAAAACAAAGCAGGGTTTTTTGAATTTATTTGCGTCTGACGTTATTTTTTGTCTACACGAATGGCGCTATCCGGACATACAAGGGCGCAAGTACCGCAACCGATGCATTCTTCGGCAACCGGCTTTACAGCAGGCGTTTGGTAGATTCCCACTTCGCTTGACCAGCTAAGGCATTTTTTAGGGCATTTAACCATACAAAGTCCGCAGCCTTTGCAAAGGTCTGTGAATAAATACCAGTCCGCTTTTCCTTTTGCAACGTTTTCAACTTTTATTCCTAAATTTCTTGTTGTCATAATTACACGCTCGCTTTCTTTAACAGATCCATACCCATTTCAAGCGCTTTGTAGTTAAGCTCTCTGAGTTCTGGCTTCGCATCGAATTTCTTACCAAGGGCTAATTCCATCGCATTTTTAATATCATCAAGTTCTAAAACGTGTGTAGCGCTTAGTAAAACGCCCAAAACGATGATGTTAAATACTCTTGAAGATAATTGTTCGTTTGCGATTTTGTTAGCGTCAACCCCGATAATTTCTTTTGCTTTCATTTCAGGTTTGATTGTGCAAACAGAAGAGTCATAGATTACGGTTGTTTTTTCATCAACGTAAGTTGAACATCTGTCGATTGCTCTGTCAGATAACATAATCACGATATCTGCTTTTGAAAAACGAGGTTCGCCGATTCTTGTATCTGAAATTTGACAAAACGCAATTGAAACACCGCCACGTTGCTCAACACCGAAGTTTGGAATGTAGAGGATTTCTTTTTTTGCTTCATAACCTGCTTCAACAAGTATTTTGGCTATACTTTGTACGCCTTGCCCGCCTTCGCCGGCGAGTACTATTTTTGTTCTTGCCATTATGCTAACCCCTCTCTTTCAACGAATTCTTTAACTTCAAAGAATTCTTCCATTGTTTTTAATCTATCCCAAGTATCAACTGCGTTTGTTCTCCAGTTAAGAGGGCAGATTGAAAGTACTTCAACGAATGAGAAACCGCCTTTGTCAACGTTTTTCAAGGCTTTTGCGAATGTTGTTTTTAACTTTCTCAAGTTAGAAACTGACGCTCTTGTAACATAAGATTTTTCAGGGTCTGCAATTGAGGCTACCATTTCAGCGCCTTTTGCAGGTCTTCCGGTCACGGAACAATCTCTTCCGTAAGGTGTTGTTTCTGTTACTTGGCCCGGCAATGTTGTTGGAGCCATTTGACCGCCTGTCATACCATAGTTTGTGTTGTTAACAAGAATAATAAGCATATTCTCTGCGCGAACAGCCGCGTTCACAAGGTGTTGCGCGCCGATTGCAAGACCGCCGCCATCGCCCATATAAGCTATACCGATTGTTCCGGGGTTTGCTCTTGTAACACCGTAGATTACAGGGGTTGTTCTTCCGTGGTGGGTTTGAACAGAGTCAACATCCATATAGTTCCAAGAAAGAAGTGAACACCCGATGTCGCAACCAAATACGGAACGGTGTTTTAGGCCTAAATCATCAATTGTGCCCGCTAAAGTTTTTAATACCATACCGTGACCGCAGCCTGGGCAAAACTTGCTTGCTCCAACGCTCGCGTCCTGGGAATCAGGTATTAACGGGCTTACTTGTAATGTTTCAATCATATTAATATTCCTTTAAATTTAATTCTTAAACAGTAGCCGGAGACTTAACCATAGCCTCAACTTTTTCAACGATGTCGTCGCCTGTTACGCCAACGCCCATTTTGAAAAGTGTTGAATAAGGTGTAGCCAAGCCATAGATTTTTTCCAAAATCATTCTCGCTAATTGACCGTTCGCACTTTCTGTGAAAAGAACTTGTTTAGCGCGAGAAACAGCTGCTCTCAATGGCTTAACAGCCAACGGGCGTAAAGTAATCGGTCTGAAAAGTCCTGCTTTAATGCCTTTTGCTCTCAAATCGTCAATTGCGGTCATTGCAGAACGCGCTACAATACCGTGAGCAACAATCAGAATTTCAGCATCATCCGCTTTATATTCAAAGTATTCTTCGATTTCAGGCGCGATTCTGTCGAATTCTTCTTGGAATTTATCCAGTTCTTCCATTAATTCTTCTTCAAGGTTGAAGGTGTTTCTGATGTGGTTAGATTTTCTGTCTTTTCCGATTTCGCCTTCAGCTCTTAAGATTGCAGGAGTCGGCTCCATTTTGATTCCGCGAGAAGCAGGATCATAAAGCGTTACAGGCTCTCTCATTTTTCCTTGGTAACCGTCAGCCAATAAGAAAGTCGGGAATTTGTATTTCCAAGCTGTGTTAAAACATTTAATTGTATAGTCAAATAAATCTTGGTGACCGGCTGTTGAATAAACGATTCTGAAACCTTCGCCGTTTCCGCCGAAGCAAGTCAAAGTTGTTTCTTGTTGAGCGTAAATTACGGTTGCAGTCGATGGGCCGCCACGTTGCATTACCGCGCAAACAAAAGGTATGCGCATCATTTCAGCCATGCTCATCGCGTCTTGCATAATAACGTTACCGGGACCTGCAGTTGCCGTAAAAGCGCGTCTACCTGCTAAAATTCCGCCAAGTGTTGAGAACCCTGCGGAAATTTCGTCTTCGGTTTGCAAGAAACCTGCTTCAGTTTTTGGCAACAATTTACACCAAGTGTGCATGATTTCGTTTTGCGGTGTAATCGGATAGCCATACATAAAATCGGCTTCAGCCGCGTTTGCTGCATAGGCAATAACCTCATTACCCGTCAGGAACATTCTTGTGTCCTGAGTGATTAATTTTTTGACCATAGTTATTTCCTTAATAATTACTAATCCATTTCGAATGTACTACAAACATGTTTTAGATTCAAGGAATATTTAGGAAATTAACTATATCCATATTAATTTTTCCAACAAAAATCCGATTGCGAAGTTTGAAACATCTTGTTTGATTGCGACGCGCGTTTTTTCGTTTGAAATATATTTTATGGTTCTTGAACCTTTTTTTGAAGCAAAGCCTATAAAAACCGTGCCGGGAAAAATATCGCCCTTGGGGCCGGATTCCGTATTGGGCCCGAGAACCCCGGTCGTTGAAATAGCTACATCAGCCCCCCAGCGCTCGATAAGCCCTTGGGCCATTTCTTTTGCCACTTCTTCGCTTGCGACTCCGCAACGTTCAATTGTTTCAGGCTTTACTCCCAGTATTTCGATTTTTGAAGCCGGTGAATAAGTTACGAAATTTTGTTCAATATAATTTGAAGCACCCGCAACATCTGTAAAAAGCGAGCTAATTAAGCCTCCCGTGCAGCTTTCCGCAATCGAAAGCTTGAGGTTGTTTTCTTTTAAATATTTTGCAATTTCGTTAATCATTTTGCTTGCGCGCTTAGTTCATAGGAACATCAAGCGGCGAGAGGAGCATTATTCCAAAAACTTGACCTTGGTTAATGATAACTTCATCCCCTTTTCTGAAAAGATCCACAACGTCATCAACAACGAAATATCCCGTTCCAAAAATCGCTCCGCCCGCTGCCGCAAAAGGAGTTAAAAGATATTTTCCCCCAGGGAACATTTTGTCGCCTGATTTTATACCCCATTGAGTTGAATTTTTCACTATGTTACAGGTTTCTTCCCAGTTTTTTGCCACCGCTGAACCATAGTTTCCGCCGGTTGTAATGCCGCCGTCGAGCGTTAGTTTAAAGTTAGATGAAAGCGCCGCGTTAATTGGCAGTTGGCGACCTTGTGGAGTTACAATATGGTCAAAAGTTAAATATAAAACAGCAGCTTTAGAAAGCCTTTTTGATTTGGTAAGCGATTTTATATTGCCGCGGACCAGCGTTCCTGTGGGCAAAACAACAGATTTATCAAGAACAACATCTTGTGTAACGGTTGCGCTGAACATATCACCTGTTTCAAAGTCTTTTGTGGTAACAGGCTCTGCCATTTTCAGAGGAATCTTTGTGCCTGTTTGCAAACGTTTTGTTCCCGTACCACCCTCAATTTGATAGTCTGCCCATGCGCTAAGAGTTAGTGTTAGCGCCATTAACAATAAAAATATTTTTTTCATTCTATCCTCCTAGATTTCATTAACCGTAATTTTGCCAAATTTTGCCGAAAGGTCATCTATATGATGAATTATGTAGTAAAAAGGCTCAAGCCCCCTTTTGTCTAAATCAATCATCGCGCCCCAATCTGCTCTTCCGTGGTGCGCTGCAATCATTTTTGCAATTCTGTCAAATCCTGCACCCATACAAAGTGTAAAACCGTATTGCGAGTGGCTTATCCAATCTTTTTCAAATTGCTCGTCCACTTCAATCAGGCCGGTTTCCGTATTAATATTGTATTCAAACATCTTGCCTATATCGTGCAAAATGCAAGCTGCAAAGAGTTCGTCACTTGAAATTTTGCCGTTTAGTTTAGTTAAAACCGTTTGCGCAATTTCAACACATTCAAGCGTGTGCACTAAAAGCCCGCCTAAAAAGTTGTGGTGCATTGCTTTTGCGGCAGGGGTAATCTTAAAAAGCTCTTCATTTTCCGACAATATTTTTTTTACAAAATCTCTTAA
>JAVBQM010000134.1:0-11205 GCA_031549065.1 Candidatus Gastranaerophilales bacterium
AAGCCCTTTTAAAAGAGGCTCAAGGTGGCAGCATTTCAAAAATTACATCTATAAAAACTGTGGATGAATCTTCCGACGAACAGTCCGAAAAAGAAGTTGTTATTGAAGATAAACCCGAGGAAGCCTCTGAAGAAAAAGATATTGAAGATGAAGCCGGAGGCAAAGTCCTAAGAAGGCTCCCCGAAGAAGAACCGGAGAAAAGAGCTGAAAAATTTGTCGAAGAAGCGGCTGAAGACACCATTGAAGAAGAAGTATTAGAAGAAGAACCCGAAGAAGAAACTTTAATGGAATTCGCCGAAGGGGAATATTCCGAAGAAAGCGAAAGCAGCCAGTGGGAAGACCCTTTTGAAGAAGATGACAGCAATGCAATTAAAAAATATATTTTTGGAGTTTCTCTGGATTATGTTGACTTGATTGACGATATGAATCTTGATGAGCGCAGCGCTTTTATTAATGATGCCATATACATAAAACTTGCCAAAGAGCGCGAAGACGCAAAAAAATACCACCGCAACAGCACGCTCACGCACATTATTCTTACAATTATTACACTGATTATTGGCGCTCCGCTTTTATTATGGGTTGCCAACAAATCAATTGAACTCACAGGCAATAATTACAAACGTATGCGCGGTAATTTTGAAACTCTGTGGACAGAACAGGCCAAAAAGAACGCTACAATAAGAAACGTTCAAGAAGAAATGCGAAAATAAAGCTTTCTTTTGTTCCCTTTGTTCGTTAAGTTATAGAGTCTAGTTTGGCATTTTTGTTGTCAGAGCGATTCTTTTGTCTTCGGGGTTGAATTTTAAAATAATTGTGTCGATTTCATCGCCAACATCCAAAATAACATCGTGTTCATTTTGATATTGGACAACTTCTGCCTGCGGCAAAAGCGCCTCTACACAAGGGTAAACTTCCACAAATGCACCGAAGTGCTTCATGCGAATAATTTTACCTTTGATTCTTTCGCCCTCGTTAATTTTGCCTTTAGCTTCAATCCACGGGTCGGGTTCAAGATTTTTCAAACTGAGCGAAACCCTTTGTTTATCATGGTCTATACCGATAATTTCAACATTTATTTTCTCGGAAACTTTGAGAATGTCGCCCGGGTGATCCACCCATTTCCAAGAAATTTGGCTCAAAGGAAGAAGCCCGTCAACACCGCCTATGTCAATAAAGGCGCCAAAATCAGCAATTCTTACAACTTCGCCTTTTACAACCTGCCCAATTTCAAGCTGCGAGAACAAATCTTTTTTAACTTCTTCTATATTATCGGAATAAACTTTACGATTTGAAAGGATAAAGTTATTTTGAGCAATATCCATAGTTAAAATTTTGAGTTCAATTTTTTGTTCGGCGATATTTTCCATATCTTTTGAACGCAAATGACTCGAAGGAACAAACCCGCGAACGCCCATAACATCAACCAAAATGCCACCTTTAACAGCCTGAACAACGGTTCCTTCAACGATTCTGTCCTCAGCCTTTGCAAGTTCCAACTGCTTCCAATTGTAAGCCATTGCAACGCGTTTATAAGAAAGGGCGAAGCGGCCTTCTTCATCTTCTTCTTCGGCAATTAAAAATTCGTAACTTTTACCGATTTTAAGAATTTGCTTCGGGTCATCTTCACGGTTAATTTTAATTTCACGCTCCGGACAAATAGCGGTTGTTTTTGCACCAATATCGATAATTGCGCCTTCCGAATCATAGGCGCAAACAATGCCGGAAACTAAATCCCCTTTTTTAAAGTGGTACTCATAATTTTTAAGTAATTCCTCAAATTCGGAGTCGGTCAACTGTTTTGCACTCATCGGCGTTCCAATCTTCAAGCTAAAACCAAATTTTTAGGTATCGATATTATAATTCTAGCAAATTTTATAATACTTTTGACTACCCGTCTAATATTTTTGTAACAAAAGTACATAAAACGTCTATACGAATTTATTTGACATGCAACGAGTAAAAAAATACAATTAAGAAAAAAGGGAGAAAAATCAATGAAAGATAATCGCGAAATCTTAATTTGTCCAGCCTGCGGCAAAGATATGGAAAAGGTAAAAATGCACGACGAGGGTCTTTTTTTGGATGTTTGCCTAAATGGCTGCGGCGGAATTTATTTTGACAATCGCGAGCTTGAAAAATTTGATGAAAAAACTGAAAATATTGATGATTTAACTGCGGCTTATAAGGGCAGGACGTTTGAAACAGCAGAGGACAGAGACCGCGTTTGCCCCAGTTGCGGAAATAATTTTGTAAAACACTTTGTGGGCGTCGAAATGGATGTAAAGATCGACGATTGCTATTCTTGCGGCGGAAAATTCTTTGATTTTTGCGAACTGGAGAAAATGCGCGAGCAATATAACAGCACAAAGGAGCGCATTAATGATGTCGTTAATCACATGTACAGTTCAGACTCCGGGTCTGAGATTAGAGAGCAATTAGGCAAACCGCGTAAAAAAGCTTTGTTGTACGATTTTTTCTGTAATTTATTCGGCGGACTTGGGTAATTCAATTTTAATTTTAATGTTGTCCAATTGGAGCATGTACCTTTTAAGATCGCCTATATTTTCGGTTTCCTGAATTAAGTCGCGTTTTTGAGACTCGATGCCTTCTTTAACCTGTTCAAATTTACTTTTAGAGCCTGACAGTACCGTGATAAGTTCATCAACATCACGCGCTTTAGCAGCAGAGTGCAGTGCCAGAAGTTCGCTTTCGGTTTTGCCGATTTCAAATTTATAAAGCCATTTCAGGGTTTTTATGTCGCCCTTTGATATGTTTGTAACGCCGTATTCATGCGGCACATACATAATATCGCCCCTATTTGGTGAGTGGCCCAAACCGATTGCATGGCCAATTTCATGCACAATTGTATGATAAACTTCGTTTTCATC
Source organism: Candidatus Gastranaerophilales bacterium (assembly GCA_031549065.1). Taxonomy (GTDB): domain Bacteria; phylum Cyanobacteriota; class Vampirovibrionia; order Gastranaerophilales; family Gastranaerophilaceae; genus JAVBQM01. The sequence continues at coordinate 2,892 of JAVBQM010000134.1, forward strand.
CATATATTGTTGATGAATAATGCCATCAGAAATACCTATTTGCATTTCAGCAGAATAGAAACGTCCAAGTTTGTCATAGTTAAAATTGCAATACCCGAGCGACTTTCTATCCACCCTTTTCCAATCAAGGTTAATATGAGAATCATGAAGGCTTTGAACAACATCAAACGAAACAGCACCGGCAGAAACGTTTTGCCAAGCTTGAAGTGCATTTATTACCATTTGTTTATATTTGTAACTTTCGTATTCCGTTTTGCTTTTGTACCAGCGAAAGGGCGCAATATAAACACGCAAAGGCATCATTGAAGTTTGCCAGCGCGAAACCCTTTTTTTATTTAAATTTAAACATTCCTGAAGATACGTTTGTTTTGACATATGACACTCCGTGTTTTATCATTGTAACACATATGAAGTGGAGGGGAATATGAACGTTATGCAAATGATGCAGAATATGCAAAAAATGCAAAAAAAGCTGCAGGAAGCACAAAATGAGCTTGAAAAAGTTGATGTCACGGCAAGTTCTGCCGGAAATGCCGTTGAAGTAACTTTGAACGGACAAGCAAAGTTTAAATCTATTAAAATTAAGCCAGAAGCAATTAACCCCGATAACCCCGGCAGTGTTGATTCCGAGACTCTTGAAATGCTCGAAGATTTGATATCAGAGGCCATTAACACTGCAACCGAAAAGGCCAGTTCGCAAATGGAAACGAAGATGAAATCACTAACTGGCGGCATTTCGATTCCAGGCTTATTTTAACGTCCAGTGTCACAAGTGCCCCAAGCTCACCGCTTCCGTGCACTTGCTCACATCCGCGAGGCTCGGCTCCCATAAAGTCGAAAATCGCATTTTCAGACTTTCTAGGAACCTCGTATGGAATACACAAAACCCTTAGCAACATTGATTGAATATTTTCAAAAACTGCCCTCGATAGGGCCAAAATCGGCACAAAGAATGGCGCTTTACTTGCTCAAAATGCCTGTTTATGAAGTTGAGAATTTTGCAGCAGCTATGATTGAAGCCAAAACAACAATTAAGTATTGTGAAACTTGCTTTAACATGTCTTCTTCAAATCCTTGTGAAATTTGCCAAAACCCCGGCAGGGCAAAGGATGTTGTTTGTGTTATAGCAGAAACTAAAGATTTAATTGCGATTGAGCGCACAAATGAGTACAAAGGCACCTACCATGTTTTGGGTGGGTTAATTTCTCCAATGGATGGCGTCGGGCCTGATGAAATAAGAATTAAGGAGCTTCTGGGCCGTGTTCATCAAAATGACATTAAAGAGGTCATTTTGGCCATAAACCCTACAGTTGAAGGTGAAGCAACAAGCCTTTATTTGGGCAAACTCTTAAAACCTTTCGGGCTTAAAGTTTCAAGGATTGCTTTCGGGCTGCCTTTAGGAAGCGAACTTGAATATGCCGACGAGCTCACTCTTGCAAGGGCAATTGAAGGAAGACTGGAGCTTTAAACTTCAAGGTTACTGACTGTTTTTTGCATTTCCGGTCGCAAGAATATTTCTTGTTCTCTGATTAGCCGGTATTACTTTTGGACCGATGATAGACAACTGTATTACATCAGGGCAAGTATTCCTTGTAGGTATGTTGATATTACCGTTTGTCATTTGATTATCTGTACAAGTTGTAGTCCAGCCCGAAGAGCCTGTGGGAGCCTTTCCGTTAGGAGTTCTTGTCGGGCCGCTTGAGCCGTTTGTGTCTACGGTAATCATGCAACCGTTGGTTGTGGCAATACATCCTGTTATATTTGTAGCGGGAAAGCTTACAGTCATATTATCTGCGAGTTGGCAAATAATGTTACTGCCATCATTAGAACAGGCGTCCCGGGTTTTTAGCGCAGGTTTGCTCCAAGCTGGATTATCGTCACCAATGAAAGCCGGTTTGTCGTTTGTTGTAGTGGTAGTTGTAAAATACCCTGCAAGCGCGCCATCTGCAGGGCAGATGGTTGTGCAAGCACCTGCAAACATATCAGGCGTAATATTGGTCATTGTATTTCTTAGGCTGATTGCGTTTGATATGGTTGCAAGTGCCTTAGTTGCACTTGCTTTCATTCTATCCTCTTGCACGCTGCTAAATATAGGAGGAAGCGCAAGCACCGCGACTACGCCGATAATGGTCAAGACTATTAATACTTCCGCCAAAGTAAAACCATAACTTTTTTTCATTTTTCAGCCTCTTTTAATACAAATCCTAAAAATATTCTAACCTATCTGGATAAAAAACAAAAGCCCTTTTAAACTTTATTCAAAGGGCTTTTAAATTTATTTTCAATAGTCAAATTATCTGGCCTTCATGGCGTTACCTGTTGTCAAAATGTTCACCGTCCTTTGATCACCTGCTTCAACAATAGTATCTCTTATTTTTATGGTAATTATATCCGGGCTTGAATTAGAGGTGATAGTTCCTGTCTTTTTACCGGAAGCGCCCGATAAAGTGCCCTCAAAAATGCGGGTAGTCCCGCTGCCGGAAGCACCGGGTATTCTGCCAGGAAGTGTTCTTGTGGGGCCTTTTACGCCGTTTGTATCAACGGTAATAAAGCAACCGACTGTTAAATTAGAGCAGCCCCCTTCTCTTCTATCATTTGCGGCTTTAGCCGGAAAGCCAACAATCATCCCCTCATTGAAAGTTGCGCTCACCAAGTGCGTATCCGGGCCGCTATTTTTTTTGAACTCTGCCCTTGTGCTTACCGCGCCAACACTAATGAATGTTGCAGGCAATACAGCTTGTTCATCTGCTTTTGGCGTACCACCATATGCGTACTCGCTCATAGGCTGAAGAAAATATTGCCCGATTGAACCTTGGAAATTCGCCGGAGCAACGCCTTCAAGAGAGTTTCTCATTTTAAGGGCATCTGCAAGAACAGAAAGAGCTTTGTTAGCATTTGCTTTGTGTTCTTTGGCTTGATTTGAAGCCGCAATCGAAGGTATAACTATGACTGCAATCGCAATAATAATAATTAAAGCAATCGAAATTCCGTTAAGCGGAAAGCTTGTTTTTTTCATTTTTTAGTCTCTTTTAATACAAATTCTAAAAATATTCTAGCTTATACAAACAAAAAACAAAAGCCCCTCAAACAAAGTTGAGAGGGCTTTTGAATTTACTTTCAATAGCTAAACTATTGAGAAATCATTGCGTTACCTGTAGACATGATATTTTTTGTTCTTTTGTCACCAGGTTCAATAACGGTGTCGCGAACTCTGAATGTAATAACGTCTGGAGTAGAGTTTACGTTAGTACCTGTAGTCGATTCTGAACCGGCAGCAGGGATAGGACCAGGGTTAGAGTTTGCTTTGTTGATAGTTGTAAGGGCTTGAAACGGATCGGTTGCGCCTACAGGTATTTGAGTCCTTGTAGGTCCTTTAGAACCGTTTGTGTCAACTACGATATAGCAACCGCTTGCAGCAGCACCACATCCTGTAGCAGCAGTACCTGCTCCTTGAGGGAAGTGAACGATCATACCGTCTTTAAGTGTTGCAGAGCAAGCTGTAAAGGCTGCCATGTTTGTTCCGCAAGTTGAAGATAGTGTTGGCAATACGGCTTGTTCGCCTTGTCTTGTTCCTGGAGGAATAGTTAGGTATTGTCCTAAGCCACCGGCAAAGTTCGCTGGAGCAACGCCTTCAAGAGCAATCCTCATTGTGATAGCGTTTGCAAGAGTTGATAGCGCTTTGTTGGCACCTACTTCGTACTCTTTACCACGAGTAGAAGTCATCAATGCAGGAACTGTCATAGCAGCAACTACACCAATAATAGCAAGGGTAATCAATACCTCTGCCAGTGTAAAACCTGATTTTTTCATTTCTTTTTACCTTTCTGTTAGAATCTACTTCTCTTATTTTGACTAAGATTAAGTCAATTGTAGTATATAAACATAAGTTTGATTATACACTATATGGTTGAAATTGTGAAGCAAATATTATCAAATATAAGTAGATTCTTTGTACTATTCCGCTTTTAAGACCTGTGCAAAAATTTACAAATTGCAACATTCGAAAGAAGTCTGCGTTGTTACTCTTGTAGGTCTTTAGCGTTTCACTTTACGTGTTTTGCAACACGCTTCATATATCCTTTGCATATTTTCATACACAAATTGTCCAAACAAACTAGTCTAGTAGCCTGCCGCCTAAATGCTCCAGTCAGTTTTTGGCCGGGCGATTTGCCCTAGTTCCCCGGTTTTTTATGGGAAATAACCAAAATAAGGCTGGGAGCCGTTATTCAAAAAATTTATGTGGCTTTGCCACTTAACTCACTCGCTTAAAAAGTTAAAATGCTCCGCATCTTACTTTTCTCGCTCGTTTTGTTATAAAACTTTTTATTTTTTTGTTTTTATATATCAAATCAAAATAAACTTGGTGAATATTTTGCAATTATATCTGTAATATATCATAAGTATATCAAATTTCAAGTGTGCAAAATACTTTTGTTACAAAAATTTATCATCTTGGTGTTATGATATTGTGTAAAGGAGCAATAATTGCAATGCGTACAGTTGATTTAATCGAAAAGAAAAAGCGGGGCGAAAAGCATACCAAAGAAGAGATTTATTTTTTGGTGAACGGATATTTATCGGGAGAAGTGGCAGATTATCAAATGTCTGCGTGGCTTATGGCTGTTTGTTTTCATGGGTTGGACATTGAAGAAACTGCACATTTAACACAAAGTTATGTCGAAAGCGGTGAAATTCTTGATTTTAAGGGATTAGAGGGTGTTGTAGTCGACAAACACTCAACGGGCGGCGTAGGCGATAAGGTAACTCTTATTTTAATTCCGCTTTTAGCGGCCTGTGGCCAAAAAAGTAGAATTATTTGCGCCAAGTTAAGCGGTAAAGGGCTTGGCTACACAGGCGGAACAGTTGATAAGCTTGATGCTATCCCCGGGTTTAATTGCACCTTAAGTCTGGAAGATTTTATTGCCCAATGCGGAAAAATCGGCTGTGCAATTTCTTCTCAAAGCCCTAATTTAACACCCGCAGACGGGAAAATTTATGCGCTTCGAGATGTAAGTGCAACCGTTGATAATAAATCTTTAATTTGTGCTTCGGTTGTTTCAAAAAAGATTGCAAGCGGGGCGGATATTATTGTGCTTGATGTAAAATACGGCGCCGGCGCTTTTATTAAAACCAAAGAAGAAGCTCTTGAATTGGCACAATTAATGATAGACATAGGCAAACAACTCGGCAAGAAAATTTCAGCCATAATAACTTCAATGGAACAGCCTTTAGGCACACACATCGGAAATGCCCTTGAAGTAATTGAAAGTATCGAATTTCTCAAAGGTCGTGCGGAAAAAGATTTAAAGGAAGTTTGTTTTGAGACGGGAGCAGTTTTACTCGCGCAAACCGGTATGGACAAGGCTTCGGCTTACAAGTTAATGGAAGAAAAAATAGCCAATGGCGAAGCGCTTGAAAAGTTTAGAGAAATGATTGCGGCTCAAGGGGGCAACGCTGAAATTATTAACGATTACTCACTTTTGCCAACATCTACGGGAATTTTTGAAGTGTTGTCGACTAAAAATGGCACTGTCCAAACGCTCGATGCTTTAAAAGTTGCAAAAGCCTGCAAAATTTTAGGCGCAGGACGCGACAAAAAAGAAGACGAAATCGATTACGCCGTGGGAGTTGTGCTTAAGAAGAAAGTCGGCGACAGCGTAAGTTTGGGAGATGTTTTGGCCGCCATTCATTATAACGCTGATGAAAAACTCAATGAATCAATCAATCTTATAACAGAAGCTTACAAAATCGGCGCAGATGCAGCAAAAACCGATGATTTAATTTACAGAGTGCTTTAAAAATTATACACAACAGACATTAAATTAGGCTTTTATTTTTTCCCTTAATGCTTTTGCCGAATCTTCATAACCCGCACGACCCATAAGCGCATAGGTGTAATTTTTGGCTTGTTCAACTCCGGGTTGGCTAAAGGTGTCTATGTTGTAAAGCTCGCCTGTAATTGCAGTCTGTACTTCAAGCAAATAAAGCAATTGCGCAACATAATATGCGCTTAATTTAGGAAGTGTAATTGTTAAATTCGGGCGGCTGTAGTCGCAAAGGGCAACAGCTGTGGCGTCAGCCTCAGCATTAATTAATTCATTAATTGTTTTGCCGCCAAGATATCCTACACCCGTATATTCAAATATACGCGGGATTTCAAGAGTTTTGTCAAATTCTTCTATGCGGATAAAATTAATGACTTTATCGTTTTTGCCTTCATTATAAAGTTGAATTTGTGAGTGCTGATCTGTCGCACCAACGGCTTTAACAGGCGTTGGGCCAATATTTACACTGTTACCGTCTTTATCAACTTCTTTTCCTAAAGACTCTGCCCACAATTGCACATACCAATCTGAAACATAGCGCAGACGGCTTGAATAAGGCATCATTACAGAGATATTTTTGCCTTTTTCTGTGTCCATTAAATAATGAATAAGCGCGTTTTGTGCAGCAATATTGTGGTTAATATCAGTATTTTTAAGGGCTAAATCAATATGTTTAACGCCGTCAATAATCTCATCAATGTCAATTCCCACAAGTGCAAAAGGCACTAGGCCAACAGCCGAGAACACGGAAAACCTTCCACCAACATCATCCGGCACAACGAAAGTCTTGTAACCTTCTTCGTTTGCGAGCTGTCTTAAAATTCCGGTTTCTCTATCAGTCGTGGCAACGATATTTTTACGATAATCATCGCCCAAAACATCTTCAAGTTTATCTCTTATAATCATAAACTGTGACATTGTTTCAGCGGTAGAGCCTGATTTTGTAATCACATTCACCAAAGTGCGCTTTAAATCAAGCATATTAAACATTGCATCCATTTGATCAGGGTCAATGTTGTCAAGGAAGAAAATTCTCGGGTAATTGCCGCGATCGCTGGTTGACAAAAGGTTCCAATACGGTTTTAAAAGCGCTTCCGTTACTGCAATTCCACCCAAAGCGGAACCGCCTATGCCCAGAACCAAAATATTATCAAAACGCCCTTCAACCATTGCTGCGAATTCTTTAACATACCAAACAGTTTCTTCACTGTAGCCAAGATTCATCCACTGCAGTCGCGCACCGGGCTTATCTTTGCGAAGATTAAGATCGGTGATTATTTTTGCAATTTTTGTCTTGTATTTAGCAAATTCTTCTTGCAGATTAAGACCATGTTCGCTTCCAATAGCTTCAATCATGACATTTTTAGCGTCAAACTTAATCATTTTATGTTAATGCTCCTGACAGTGAGTAAATCCTTGCATAATTTATTGTACTCCTAAAAAACCAAGTGTAAAGGAAACAGGAGGAAATGCCCGATTGCCTGATTGAAAAAATAAAATTTTAGTGCAAATTGGGGCATGTTCTTCAAAGATATTGTGAAAAATTTTTCAAATAACATCTACGATTACGAGATTTATCGTAAAGTTATTGACGATTACGCGGAATCTTTGGCCTGCAAAGGAATTCATTGCAACAATCTTGGAGCGACAAAAAAACTTATCGCTTTTTTTATAGAAGAACACAACAAAAAAAGAAAAGTTGAAATAATCAATAAAGAATTTTGGATGAGTATTTTCCACGACATCAAAAACCCAATGATTGGCATCGATTTTGCCCTAAGGGGAATTGACGGCAGGGACAATAGTTCCGGGGTTTTAAAAGATATTTACAATCTAAACCAAGCTAATCTGGAATTTATCCGCATGATTTTAGAGAACTATCATTTTGAAGAAGGTTTTTTTGAGAAAAAACATGAAAACATTAACTTAAAAAAACTTTTGAACACCCTTCTTAGAGACTACAAATATATTCTCAAGGAAAGAAGATTGAAAGTTAATTTAAATGCGGTAGACAAAGACATAATGCTATATTCCTGTCCCATAAGCATCTCAAGAGTTTTTTCAAATTTAATTACAAACGCGGCAAGATTTGCAAGCAAAGGAAGTGAAATCGCATTCGTGGGCGAGACCCTAGAGGATGACATTAATTGGGTTTTTGTTTCAATTGAAAACTATGGCGAAAAAATTGCAGACCTTGAAGGTATTTTTGAAAAATTCATTTCAAGTAGTGGCTCAAACGGCCTTGGATTACACATTTGCAAGAAAATTGTCAATGATGCGGGCGGAAAAATTTGGGCAGAAAATCTCAATGACGGGGTTAAATTCTGCATGTTGCTGAAGGCGTAAGTCGTATATACTTGTTATTAACCATTTTAACATTTCTTTATTTTTGTAAAAAATAGGCAATTTTGGGCAAAAAAAACTTTTTATTAATATGTAGGAAGACAGCAGATAGTTAAAAAGTTTATAAAAAGCTTGCGTTAAAAGAC
>JAVBQM010000032.1:0-9211 GCA_031549065.1 Candidatus Gastranaerophilales bacterium
AACACAATTTTGCCGCAAGACATCATAAAACTCTATGGCGCAGACGTACTAAGGCTTTGGGCGGCAAGCGTTGATTACCGCAACGACACTAAAATCGGCGAAAACATAATCAACCAGCTTGTTGAAATTTTCAAAAAAATAAGAAACACCCTTCGCTTTTTGTCGGGCAACTTGTTTGATTTCGACCCTGCGGTCGACAAAGTTGAATATAAAGACCTTTCAAACATCGACAAATTTGCGCTCCACAAATTGAATACGCTTATTAAAAACGTGGATGAGGCTTTTGAAAACTACGAATTTTACAAATACTTCCAATATCTGCAAAACTTTGCGGCCGTGGATTTAAGCTCGTTTTATTTGGATATTGTAAAAGACAGACTCTACACTTCGGGCAAAAAATCGCTTTCTCGCCGTGCTTGTCAAAGCGTTCTTTATGAAATTCTTTGGGCGATTTTGAAAATTTTGGTTCCAGTTATGCCTCACCAGGCGGACGATGTGTTCTCGCACCTTCCTCAAAACCAGCGTGAAGGCTTAAAAAGCGCGCTTTTGGCGCCTTGGGTTGAAGTTCAGCCGCAATGGGAAAATGAAGCGCTTGAAGAAGAATATTGCGTGCTTTTAAAATTGCGCGAAGCCGTTTCAAAGGCAATTGAGCCGCTTCGCTCTTGCGACCCGAAAATCATAGGAAGTTCTTTAGAAGCCGGGGTTTTAATTGCTACAGATGATAAGCGCGCCCAATTACTTAAAAAATATGAAACAGAATTAAAAGATTTATTCATAACATCTTCCGCCGCGCTGACGTCAAACCCGCCAACCGATGCGCTATCAACACTGGAACAAGACGGCTATACAATCTACATCCAAAAAGCAACAGGCGAAAAATGTGAAAGATGTTGGAAATACCGCGAACTTAACAACAATGGCATCTGCAAAGATTGTAAAAGTGCCATAGGAGAATAATAATGAACGCTACCATGAAATACGAAATCAAGGACATCAGCCTTGCCGAACAAGGTTTGAAAAATATCCAATGGGCTTTTAAAGATATGCCCGTTTTAAAGCAAATTAAAGAGCGTTTTGAAAAGGAAAAACCCTTCGCAGGCTTGAGGTTAACCGCAAGCGTTCACGTTACAAAAGAAACCGCAGCGCTCTGTGTTGTAATGCAAGCGGGCGGTGCCGATGCTGTTTTGGCCGCTTCAAACCCGCTTTCAACTCAAGACGATGTTGCTGCGGCGCTTGTGAAATATTACAATATTCCCGTTTTTGCTATTGCAGGGGAAGATTCTGAAACCTATATGCGCCACATTAGAGAAGTTCTAAACCATAAACCGCATTTAATTATCGACGACGGCTGCGATTTAGTTGCGACAATTCATAAAGATTATCCTGAATTAATTGAAAACGTAATCGGTTCTTGCGAAGAAACCACAACGGGCATTGTGCGCCTGGAAGCTATGGTTAAAGAAGGCAGTCTTAAATTCCCCGCGCTCGGTGTTAATTCAAGCCTTACAAAACATTTATACGACAACCGCTACGGCACGGGCCAAAGCGCTATCGACGGCATTATTCGCGCAACAAACATTTTGCTCTCAGGGCAAACCTTTGTTGTTTGCGGTTATGGCTGGTGTGGAAAAGGTTGCGCTATGCGCGCTCGCGGCTTAGGGGCAAACGTTATTGTAACCGAAGTCGACCCCCTAAAAGCGCTTGAAGCTGCAATGGACGGGTTTAGGGTTATGCCTATCGCTCAAGCTGCAAAGCTTGGGGACATTTTCTTAACCGTAACGGGCAATAAAAACGTTATCAATAAAGACGCGCTTTTGAGCATGAAATCGGGCGCTTTCGTTTCTAACGCTGGCCATTTCGACGTCGAGGTTGACGTTAACGGCCTTAGGGCGCACGTTAAGGAATATAAAAACATCCGCCCCGCGCTCGATGAATGGGTTCTTGATGATGAACACGGCGGAAAATCTATCTATGTTCTTGCCGAAGGTCGTTTGATAAATTTAATTGGCGCAGAAGGCCATCCCGCAAGCGTTATGGATATGAGTTTTGCCAATCAGGCTTTAGGGATGGAATTTATTCTTAAAAACAAAGGCAAACTTGAAAATAAACTCTACACCCTTCCAAGAAGCGTGGATGAACAAATTGCGCGCATAAAACTTGAAGCGATGGGGCTTGAGATTGACGAATTGACAAGCGAACAAACGGAATATTTAAACAACTGGCAATCTGGAACATAAGTTTTACAGAACTTTACATGTTTTGAAAGCATGGCAAGGCGCGGTTACAATTAAAAAATGGATGAGAAGCCGCAAAATGACAAAGTTGCTATTTTTGGCGCACGAAGAGATGTGCTGAAGAACCGCAAACTCCCTGAGTGGGAGGGTTTTCAGTATATTAAAACCATAAAAGATGTGAACGGTTTTTCACATAACTTTGAACATTTGCTCCAATATTCAGAAGCGAATAAATATACAATTTCCGTGTTGAGAAAGAATGACGGCAAAACCTGCTTGTATAATTATTTTGTTGATAACGCGGATTTAAAGAAGTTTTTCCAATGTTGTTTTGATGGTAAAATTGAGGGTGAAATTATTGAAATTGATAAGTTCAATCCCGAGATTTTGGCGTGAAAAAAGAATTTTTTAATAACTACAATGAAATTTTATATAAATGTGAAAAGCCTTCGCGCTATATTGGCGGCGAGTTTTTAAGCACGAAAAAAGACTTTGACAATGCAAAAGTTGCCGTGGCGCTGGCTTTTCCCGACAAATATGAAATCGGCATAAGTAATTTTGGCCACAAAATCTTGTACCATACTTTAAATGAACGCGAAGAATTTCTCGCAGACAGAGTCTATGCGCCTGAAAAAGATTTTGTTGAACTTTTGCGCGCTTCAGGGCGCAAGCTGTACTCGCTTGACTCTAAAAAACCCTTGCGCGAGTTCGACTTTATCGGTTTTGCGCTTCAATACGAACTTTCATATACTACTTTGCTTGCTATGCTTGAAATGAGTGGTATTTCCGTTTTATCAAACGAGCGGGCTGAAAGCGACCCTATAATCCTTGCGGGCGGGCCTTGCGCTTTTAACCCCGCACCTATGTCAAAGTTTATAGACCTTTTTTTAATCGGTGACGGCGAAGAATTGCTTGTCGAAATTTGCGAAAAATATGCAGAGTTGCGAGATGGGGGCTTGCCGCGTGCGCAAATAATCAAAAAATTAAGCGAAATAGAAGGGGTTTATTGTCCTTTGCATAAAGCAAATGCGCAAGAAGCGCCCGCTGCCGCACCTTGTAAAATAAAAAAAAGAATTGCGCAATTAAGCGTTCAAAGCGCGCCGACCAAATCGCCTATCCCGCATTTTGTCAGCGTTCATGACCGCGCAACGGTTGAAATTCGCCGCGGCTGCGCGCGCCTTTGCCGCTTTTGCCAGAGCGCCCATACAAACCTTCCGATTAGGGAGCGCCCCAGAGCCGATGTTGTAGAACTTGCAAAAGAATATGTCAAAAACACAGGTTACGATGAGTATTCGCTCCTTTCGCTATCTTCAAACGACCACAGCGAAATTGAAAATATTATTGAAGAATTGAACGCGCATTTTGAAGGGGGCGGTGTTACGGTTTCTTTGCCTTCCCAGCGTGCCGATAATTTTTCGTTGAGACTTGCAAATTTAATGGGTTCTGTTAAAAAATCCGCTGTGACCTTGGCTCCCGAGGCCGGTACACAGCGTATGCGGGACATTATAAGAAAAAACCTCACGCAAGAACAAATTCTCTCGGCCACTCTTGCGAGCGTTCAAAACGGTTGGCAAAAAATCAAATTCTATTTTATGATAGGTTTACCCTTTGAGCTTGAAAGCGACCTGAAAGGGATTGTCGATTTGCTCGCTGAAATTAACAAAGCCTGTCGCAGCAATGGTTTAAAGCTTCCTCAAATCACCTGTTCGGTTTCGATTTTTGTGCCAAAGCCTTTTACGCCGTTTCAACTTTGCGCGCAAAACACTCTGGCGCAAATTGAACAGAAAATTTCTTTCCTTCGCGATTCCTTGCGAAGTGCGAATTTGAAAAATGTTCGCCTTAATTACCACGAACCGAAAGTTTCGCAAATGGAGGCATTTTTAACCCGCGGCGATGAGCGCGTTGGCGATTTTATTTACGAAATGTTTAGACAGGGCGCTTATTTGGAGAGTTGGAATGAAAATTTCGACTTTGAAAAATGCAGCGAAGTTGCGAAAAAACTGGGCCTTGATATTGAAGCTTTGGCGAGCGCGCAAATTTCCCCCGAAGCCGAACTTCCTTGGGGCAACATAAATTGCGGGCTTGAAGAAAGTTATTTCGCGTCCGAATTTGAAAAAGCTAAAGAGGCGGCTCAAGCACCGGTCACAACCAACCCGTAAAAATCGTCTGCGATTTTTTTGCGTTTTTCAATTGTTGCAGCGTCAAAATTTATTGCAAAATTAAGAGTGTATTCCCCAAGACATTGCAATTCCGGCGTTGGAATCGGTGGCCCTGCGGGAATTGAGCGTGCCGGGTTTTTTGGGTTTGAAATCACGCCCGTTGCCCTTAAAAGCGTTATCGAAAGGCGGTTTTTGCAGATTTCATATTCATTCAAACCTTTTGTGAAAACCCCCAAACCTTGCGCAAAAACGTAGCGCTGAAGCGGGAAGCTGTTGGTTTTTAGCTCCTCGGGTCTTTTTGCGGGCTGCGCTTTGAAAAGCGAATAATTCGGGTCATGTTCGCGCATTGTTTCGGTTATTAAATCTTCAGCAATTGTTTGTGCCACAGGCTTTTGAAGTTCAAAATTAACCTGAATTTTATGGTTTTTCTTTTTATTATTAATGCGCGCTTCAAATTCCGCGCCGTTTGAATTGTTGTAAATGGCAATATCTAAAGTCGCGCCGCTGAAATAAACCCTTAAAACGCTTCTTATATCGCCATCTTCAACCAATTTTGTTTTTATGATTGGCAGGGTTTTAGGTTCGCTTGCGGGCGAGAAATTATAGCTGTCGCCTTGGTCTTTGACGTCCGTTAGAGTAATTTTCACGCCGTTAATAAGAATTTCATTTCCTTTAACTTTTGCGCTTATCAGCCTGTTTTTTTTCGGCGCCACGGGCAAAATTTCGCTAAACTCTTTTGGCGCAAGGTTTTTCACTTCCGCTATTTGTTCATAAATCGGCTTAAAATCTTCCGTTATCGGGATTTTGGATTTATCATAAAAAAGTTCATCCTCAAACCCGCGCTCTGTGCCGATTATTTGCGCGTTTTTAAATTTCTTTGCGCTTTTAAATTTAATTACGCCCGAATAAGGTTCATTTGAAAGGTTAATTGCTACGCCCTTTTCGTCGACCGCGTGCAGCATAATTCTTTTCTTTACCCCGTTTAAAATTTGTTCAACCCGTTCAAAACGCGCCCCGACCTGGCGGTGGACTTCGTCGGTCGAACAGCCGTAAATGCTGTCGTGCGCCTGGTTTTTAATGAGTTCTTCAGCGGCAAACTTTAAAGAAGGCGCCCATTTTTCGCCTGTCAATTTATCAAGCGGCGCAACAATTTCGTTTAATTCCCACTGCAATTTCGCGTTTAAAACTTTTTGTCCGACACGGGAAGAATAAACCCCCGGCAAGGTGTAATTCGCGCTGTTATCAAGAAATTCGCCGTCGTGCTTAGCGCCAAACTTCGCGCGCTTAAAATATTCAAACGGGGTTGAAAGTTCAATTTCATAATTTTTTAAGTGCTTGTTTATTCGTGTAATTTTTTTGCTTGCGTCAGGTAAAATCCTTAAATGGTCAGCGCCAAGAGGCAATAACAGAACATCGCCCGAATATTTCGCAATTTTATCTAAAAGCCCTTCAAGCGCTTGCGCCTGTTTTTCTTCAGACGCTTCGGAGTGTAAAGTGTCAATAAAATACCCTTCAACCAGCCTTGTGCAATTAAGCCCGTTGAAAACAAAATCGGCCTTAATATTTCCCGTTCCGCGCCAGACAATAACATTGTTTATGCCAAACTTTTTTAAAATATCGGGAATTTCGCGGCTGTGGCCAAAGGTGTCGGGTAAATAGCCGAGGAATTCTTTTTGCCCTAATGTGCGCGAGAATTCAAGCCCCATTTCCAAATTTTTCTCCATTGATTTTCCCGAACACAAAAAACTATCCGCACTCACGAAAAACGGCCCGATAAAAAGCTTGCCTGCTTCGATAAATTTTTTCACCCGCCCCAAGGCTTCGGGGCGAAACTTTAAGTAATCTTTCAGCGCGCAAACCTGCCCGTCAAAATAAAAGCTCGGCGCACGCCCGACTTCAAGTTCTTCAAGAACTTCGTCGAAAACCTCAATCAGCCTCAGGTTAAATTCTTCCTTGTTGTGGTACCACTCGCGGTCCCAGTGGGTGTGCAAATACGCGATAACTTTTTTCTTCATGGAACCCATATTATCATATTTTCGGGGGAGTTTAAACATCGAAAAATTTACTAATATAGGAAAGTAATCCCCACCCGTATCAAGCGCTTTCAGGCGCTGAAGGAAAGTATGAAGAACAAGCTTCTGACTAAAATTGAGTTTGAAATTTCGGCACTTAAAAAGCGCTTGCGCGAACTGGAACCCCACATTAAATATAACGCAGCTTTGGCGGTTGCTTACAACCGCACTTTGGTCGAAAAGGCAATTTTGGTGGATAGGTACCAAAAACTTTTAAACAAACCGAATTTTGGCCAGAAAATTATCCGCTCTTGCGGGAATAAGGTTGTCAACTTTTTTAAATTTGCGCCCAAGAAGCGTTTGATTTCTGATTTTTTTGCTGAGGGAGTGTAAAAAAACAATTACAGCACTTGTGTGCTGTTTGTTTTATAAACGACCCGTATAGGATGTGAGCACTCTAGGAGCTTCGCTCCGTCAAGTATCCAGCCAGCATACGCATCAGCAAGCTTCTGCGACTGGCAGGTACCAGTGACGGGGTGCGAGGAGCGCCACGAACAGGGCGATACTGGACTTGAGTGTTTAGTTGCCCCCGCGTAACTTTTCGTGGTAGTATTATTTAAACACGGGTTTAATGGGGAAAAATGTCCGAAAAAGAAATCGAAATTGTCATTGACGTTGAAACAACAGGGCTTGATTACACGAGGGAAAAAATAATCGAATTTGCCGGCGTACGCCTTGAAAACGGCGTTATTGTTGACAGTTTTGAAACTCTTATTAATGCCGAACAACATATAAGGAAATCTTCCCAGGCAATCCACGGGATAAGCGAGGAAATGCTTGTTGACGCACCCAAAGAAGAAGAAATTTACCCCAAAATTCTTGAATTTATTGGCGATTACCCGATTGTTGCTCACAATGCGATTTTTGATTTCAGCTTCCTTAACCGCGCCTCGAAACGCTTGTATAATAAGCCTTTAAGGAATAATTACATCGACACCCAAGTTATGTTTAAGGAAGTTTATCCTCAACTTGAAAGCTGCGGCTTGGCAGCTTTAATGGAAAAATTTAAAGTTGAATTTGAAACACGCCACCGTGCAATGGCTGACGCTATGGGCCTTGCGCAAGCATACCCAGCGCTTCGCAATCTTTATTTCCAAAAATATGAATGGCAATTGTCGCAAATTCACAACGTCGACTACCTTTTTGAAAGATATTTGCGCATTCAAAGCGCGATTTCAACTTTGCAGGGTGAAATTCAAGACCTGCGCTCAATTTTCAAAATTTATTTTGAGCGCGGCGGCAATGATATTGAAGCCAACACGGGCGAAGTTTTGACTTATAATTCCAAGAAAACTTTTTCTTACGATTTTGTTCAAATCAAAGATGTTTTAGATGAAATCGGTGCTCTTCCAAAAGCGGTGAAACTCAACAATGCCTTTATAGACAGGCTTGTTCACGGCCATGCGCTTGATGAAGAAACGCGCGACAAAATCAAATCTGCCCGCACGGAAATTACGGAAAATAAGTCGTTTAACGTTGTAAAACCTGACAGAAGGTAGTCTTTTATGTCAAATATCTATCTTGTCACAACTCAATCGGACGAACTTTTTCAAACTGCCCACGAGCTTGAAAACCAAGGACATTGTTGTCTTTGGGCGCAAGGCGATACAAATGCGGTTTTTTCTCAAATCGGCGAGTTTTGCCCTGACGTTGTTTTAATTGACACAAAATTCAATGAAGCGGAAGTTATAGTTAAAAAAGTCAAAACCGATTTTAAAGAGCTGAACATCCAAACAATTTTGCTTTTAGACACTTCGAATGAACCCGAGTATCTTGATTTTGCCGACGGGTATGTTTGCGGCAACCGCAATATTTTAATTCACACCATTAATTCGCACCTTAAAATTAAAAATTCGCTCGATGAACTTGATAAAAGTAACAAGGAAATCTCCAAAAACCTTTACCAGCTTAACGTTGTGTACAACACAAGTTCGGGTTTTGCGGGTACGTTAAATCGTGAACAATTGTACGGCATTATGCTCGAGGGGTTAGAAAAGACCTTGAGTTTTGATGTTGCGGCGCTCCTTGTGTTCAATAAAGACAACAGCGCATCAGTGCATATAAACTCTCTTCGCCAGCCAACAGAAAGCCTCAAAGAAGCGCTTGTGTTAAGGCTTTTGCTTGAATATAAGAACATGTATAACAAAAATGAATTACCTTACACAATTAATCCCAAAGAAGTCGAACTTATCGAAAACGTTAAGCCTTCGGACAAAATTTTTGACCTGAGCGTTTTTAATTTCGACAAAATCAGCGCCCCAATCAGAACAAGAGAAGGTTCGGGCGAAGATTTTTACGGCATTATAGAAATTTACCGCTCAAACCCCTTTAAAGAAGAAGATTTGACTTGTTTTCAAACGATTGTCAGTCAGGCGCATTTGCCTCTGGGAAGTGCAAAGTTGTATGAAGAAATTATCGAGAAAAACGCCCGCCTTGAGCGTCTTGAGCGCATAAAATCGGAATTTGTTTCTATTGTTTCGCACGAATTAAGAACACCTTTAACGCCGATAAATAATTCGCTTGATATTATTTTATCGGGCGCAGCGGGCGAAATTACCCCCGAGGCCAAAAATTTTATTAATATGGCAAAAAGAAACGCCACAAGGCTTTCGACAATTATTGAAGACTTGCTCGACCTCTCAAGAATTCAAACAGGTAAGCTTGATTTCAGATATAAAGAAACAAACGTTTTGCCGGCCTTGGCACACGTCAAACAAACTTTCGAGCAAAGCGCTCTAGATAAAGG
>JAVBQM010000131.1:0-9020 GCA_031549065.1 Candidatus Gastranaerophilales bacterium
TATTACAACAAATAAATTAAATCGTGATTATTTTTTTGCGTTTTGCTGAATTGCTCTAATAGTCGAAAACCGGGCGCAATGCCCTTGGGCAAGCTTGCCTCTAAAATTATGAAAAATGGGAGAAATATAATGAACAAAAAAATTCGACTGATTATCATTGAAGACCACAAGCTTATTCGTGTAGGCTTAAAAAGCTTATTTGAGAAACACGGCGATATTGCAGTTATAACGGAAGCAGAGGGCGGAAAAGAGGGGGTCGAAAAAGTTAAAGTGCACAACCCCGACATTGTCATTATTGATGTAGGCTTAAGTGATATGTCGGGAATTGAAGTGGCGCGAAGAGTTGCGGCTGATAGTCCTGATACGAAAATCATTATTTTAACGTCTACCATTAAAGACTCAGAAGTGCTTGAAGCGCTCAAAATCGGTGTAAATGCCTATGTTTTAAAAGACGCGAAGGATGAAACCCTTGTTATGATAGTAAGAAGCGTGGCCGATGGTGCAATGTGGCTGGACCCGAAGGCTGTGAGCGTTGTTCGCTCAAGCGCAAGCGGCATAATTCCCCAAAAAACCACCAACAGGGCGAGTTTTAAAGCGCAGCACGCCAATTTGACCGAAAGAGAATATGAAGTTTTAAAACTTGTGGTTGACGGTAAATCAAACAGCCAAATTGCCGAAATGTTAAGCATTTCTGAACACACTTCAAAAGCGCACGTTTGTAATATTATTCAAAAACTTGTGGTGGATGATCGCACCCAGGCTGCCGTTAAAGCAATTAAAGAGGGAATTGTTTAATCTTTCTGTTCTAAGGGCGCCTTAAATACATTAAATACTCAACATTGCCGCTTTTGCTCCCTGTAATCGGGGAATTTATTATGCCTACAACTTCAAGCCCAAGGCTTAAAGCAAAGGCTTTTAAATCTTCAATAATAAAAGCGTGAATTTTTTCGTCTTTTACAACGCCGCCCTTTTGAACTTGCGAGCGCTCGGCTTCAAATTGCGGTTTAATTAAAATCACGGCTTCAAAACTTGGCGCCAAAAAATTCAAAACATTTTCAAGCACTTTTTTTATTGAAATGAAAGATAAATCCATTGCCATAAAATCCGGTAAAGAGTCGCCATACTCGCCCACGGGTGCGCCAAAAACGTCTTCAAAGCTACAATTTTTAACGTTTGTCTTTTCGCGCACAATTACACGCTCATCTTGCCTCAAGCGCCAATCCAGCTGGTTTGTGCCTGTGTCAACCGCAAAAACTTTAACTACACCCGCTTGAAGCATACAATCTGTAAAGCCGCCCGTTGAAGCACCGATATCAATTCCAATTCTGTCCTTGAGGCTGATTTTGAACTCATCAAGCGCCCCTTGAAGCTTTAAACCACCGCGGGAAACAAAAGGCATTGAGTGAACCTCAACTTTAAGTGCATTTTCACCTTCAAATTGCTCAGGATTATAGAGCGTGCCCGCCTTTAAAACCGCTTCGCCGTTGATTTTTACGTTGCCTGCAAGAATATTTGCGCTCGCTTTGTTTTTGTTTTCAAAAATCCCGCGCTCAAATAAAATTAAATCGAGTCGCTTTTTCACCTTACCTCTTTCAGCTTACGCAAGGTGTTGCTCGTCCTGTAGTGCGACGCCTGCAATTTGACCCGAAAGTAAGCTTACTTTTTTAACAGGTCCGTTTGCCTCAAGCTCAATTAATTTAGAGGTTGAAGCGCTCTTTATAATTTCTTGAATTTCCGCGTATTTTTGTTGCGGATTGTCAAAATATAATACCAAAGGTGCTGCCCAATTTTTTCCAAAAAGCAAAATGGATGTTTTTGTTTTAAAGGATTGCGCTCCACATTGTTGTGCACTAAGTCTCCCCCTGTATTATTCCTTTAAGTTAAAAAACTTCAATGCGTTTTGCGTTGTAACATCCTCAACTTCCTCTAAAGAAGTGTCTTTGAGGTTTGCAATTTCTTTTGCGATAAAATTAAGATATTTTGGCGAATTTTCTTCACCTCTAAATGGGTGTGGCGCAAGGTAAGGCGCGTCCGTTTCAAGAACAATCGAAGTGAGCGGCACTTCTTTTACCGCATTTTTCAACTCTTTCGCGTTTTTAAAAGTAACAACTCCGCCAATTCCAATCAAAAGGCCCATTTCAACACACTTTTTTGCAAATTTTGCATCACCCGAAAAACAGTGCATAACGCCCTTTTTAACTTCATATTTTTTTAAAATTTCAAGAACGTCATCGTGCGCGTCGCGGTCGTGAATCATTACAGGTAACTTTTGTGCCGCCGCAATTTCAAGCTGGGTTATGAAAACTTCTTTTTGAAGTTCTGCGTTTTCCGGGTTGTGGTGATAATCAAGCCCGATTTCGCCAATAGCGACAATTTTTGGGTGCTCGCTGAGTTCTACCATTTTTTTTGCAGCTTCTTTATCAAAAAGGTGAGCATCATTAGGATGAACGCCAAGAGCGCCGTAAACGCAGTCATATTTTTCAATTAAAGAAATTATCGTATCAAATTTATCAGGTTCAACCCCGGGCAAAATAATTTTTCCAACCCCACCTTCGAGCGACTCCTGCACAATCTTTTTAGGATTTTTGAAATAATCGATATGAGCATGTGTATCTATAAACATGTGCTCATATTAACAAAAAAACGCCCCTCTGTCACGCAGCTGCTTGAGGTTCTACCCAATCGTAAATTAAATCATGTTCTTGATCCACAAGGCTTGCAGGATAGCCGGCGTGGTGAATTTTGGGCAGCAGATAGCTTGCTGAGTATTCAATAAAATTGTCTTTTTCATCGTCTGTGTCATTGCAAACGAAAACCGTTTCGCCGTCGGACCCCTTCTTAACGTCTACAATAGTGATTTCATGGCCGTTAACAATTTTATTGTCTTCACCTGTCAATTGACAATCTGGCATGAATCCGGGGTTTGTTTTTCTATATTCCTTTACGTCTTTTTCCGTTAAAACGTAACCGACTATTACATCTTCACCGCTTTTGATTGCTTTTCTGATATGTCCTTCGATTCTTCCAAAATCGCACTTATATCCTGTTATAACCTGATTTTCATCCACCTTTTGATAAACAATCGAAATTTTTTCATTGTTTTCTATAATTGATTCAACAAAAGTTTTTTCAAATTCAATTAAACCTTGCGGACTTTCACTAAAGTCACCTTTGCGTTCGTCAATAAGAGAGTTGTAAGTTCCTTGCGAACCGACATTCATAATAGTTGATTGCATTAAAACATCAATCATACTGCGCTCGCCCGGGTCTTGATAATCATTTTGCAACATAACCCTTGAAGCTACCTGCTCATCCGGCTTAAGGTCAAGTTTTGCGCGTTCGAAATTAAATTGCGTACTTTTAAGTTTGAATGTATCTAAAAGCCAGATTGCATCAAGAAAATTCTTAGAAAGTGAACTTATATCAATTGTTTGTTCTACAGAAAGTTGCGGAGAAGAAAGGTTTTGAACCCACCTTGCAAATTCTGCCGGGTGTTTGTTCGCCATGTGAAATTCAATGCTTGTGGCAACGCAGGTGCCGGAATTGGCTACATTGATTGAATTGGGGTTTTCCTTGATTTCTTCAGGAGTTTGAGGGTTTAAAAGAATTAAATCGCTGACTTCCGTTGGTATATCTCCAAACTTTTGAGTGATAATCGCCGGGTCAAAAATGGCGTCAATCGTCTGGTTTATAATTTTTACATTGCTTAAACCGTTAAGACGCGGAGCATTCAAGGTTTTGTATAAATTTTCAAGAGTGGTAGAACCATCATTTGAGCGATTGTCTAAAAGTTTTCCGTTTTTTAAAAGCACTTCAAGCTTTTGCGCTTGGGTATATTTTTGAGGCAAAACGCTTAAATCACCCGACTTTGAGGCATTAACTGCACTCATAAGTTCGGTGTACATTTTTTGTTCTTCGTTTGTCCTTAAGGCTGTATTAATCGACGCTAGCGGAGTGGTTTGCGCAGCTTCCTTATTATGTTTAAAAGGAAGAATATTACCGGTGAATTTCACAGCAGCAGTTGGCGCACTTGCCCTAGGGGCAGTCACGCCGCTCGTCGAATAATTTGTAAACCCGATTGAATTAATCATTTTTACCACTTTTGCCTTCTGCAATCTTAAAACAACTAAAGTTTAAAAATTGCCTTTTGAGCCCATTTCTTTTAAAATTGCGTTACAAATGAGAGAGATGCAGTTGAAAAAAATACCCCCCGAATATCTGGCGCTTTGCTTTGATAGGCTTACACGCTTTAAGCCCACAAGGGAAAAATATGAGCGCGTTTTTTCAGACATTATTGCCAAATTTGCTTCAAAAGAAATGCGGGAAGAAATTAATTCAATTGAAGATACAGTAAGGGCAGCAGAGGCAATCATAAACCATTCAGGCGCTCTTGGCGATTTTGGCGCTGAAGTTAAAAAGTTCGAGCGTGAAACTTTTTTTCAAGATGAAGAGAGTGAAAAATTTTTAAATAATAATGTAAATTTTCCTTATGCGCCTAAGAAAATAAAGAAAGTTATTTTGTGCGAAGGTGCTACTGAAGAAACCTTATTGCCTGTTTTGGCCGAAAAATGCGGTTTCAATATTGAAGAAACTTATATTTTGGGCGCAGGCGGCAAAAATCAATCCGGGCGAAAGTATTTAAAGATGCTTGAGGAAATTAAAGTCCCGATTTTCGTTTTGCTTGATTTTGATGCGTTTGAAATTAAAAATGCGATAACGCCTAAAAAGCGTGATATTGATAGAATTTATTTAATAAAAGAAGGTGAATTTGAAGATATTTTGCCAAAAAATTTGATAATTAAAGCGATAAATTTTCATTTTTTCAATGAATTGGCGTGCAGCGAGGCTGATTTTGAAAATGACCTCAAGATGACAAAAAATATTGAACTTGCATTCAAAACGAAAGGCTTGGGCGACTTTAAAAAGGCTGCATTTGCCAAAATGGTAGAAAATTACCTGTTAAAATACCCTGAAGAAAAGTTCGATTTTTCCGCCATACAAGATATTCTTGCATATTTTTCTTGAAGTGATAAATTTAATTTGTTAGTTATTTGACTGTTGCCCTGCGGGGCGGCAAGCAAGAAGAACCGAAAGGCACAAAAAATGACAATTAATTTGAAAAACAAAAAAGAACTTACAAAAAAGTTTGGAACAAGTGAAAAAGACACCGGAAATGTTGATGTTCAGGTTGCAATGTTAACACAAAAAATTTCAGAATTGACCGAACACTTAAAAATTAATGCAAAAGATTTCCAAGCAAAACGCGGCTTGTTGATGATGGTTGGTAAAAGAAAAAGACTTTTGTCTTACATTAAAAACAGTGACCTTAACAGATATAGAGAATTGGTTAAAAAGCTGAAAATCCGCGGTTAGTCGGGCGCTTGGGCTAATGCGCTTGTATTAATCCGAGTTTTAGTATATAGTTGTTAACTAAAAGGGATTACAATATGGCTGAAAATAAAGCTTCAAAAGATATGGGTAAAAAAATCGCTGATGCCCTTAAAGCACAAGGGGGAGTAGACGATTTGTTTGTCGATGAAGTTTCTGCGGAAGATTTTTTAAGCGAAGAAAATGGCGATGATTCGTTTGATTTAGGCGAATTTGCTAAAAGCAGCATTGAACTGGACGAACCCGAAGAAGTGGAAGAAATCAAAATACCTAAAGCAAATAAAACAGAAGAGGAAAGACCTGCTCTAAGGCGCGCCAGAAAGACATTTGCAATTGAAGATGATAAAACAGACGATGATTACACGCCGATTTTTAAAGTTGACCAATCTGAAATTGATGAAAATCCCGAATTAAAATTAACAATTGACGCTGAAGATAATACCGATGAATTTGAAATGCCTAATAACATCAACGTTTTAAAAAGGTTGATTGCACAATTGCCTTCAGGCGTTCCGAAACAAACCGGCGCGCAAATTATTCGTCAAACAATTGAAGCGCTCGGCATTCCGATGAAAAGCGTTTTGCAAGACGCCCAACGCGCCAAAGATTGCTTAAACAGCTCTATTAAAGATTGCACTTTTACAATTCAAGAATACAAAGCCAACATTCGCAACCTTGAAAAACAAAGCGTCAGCTACCAAAAACAACTTGCGAAACTTAACGACATCATCGGGCTTTTTGTGTACGGCGAAAAGACTATACACACTTCGTTCGGCGATTTTAAGAAAAAATAAGCGCGCAATTTTTTAAAAAATTAGTTTGGCAAAATTTTTGTTTGTTATACAATAGACATGTTCTTGTGCTCCCATCGTCTAGAGGCCTAGGACACCTCCCTTTCACGGAGGCGACGGGGATTCGAATTCCCCTGGGAGTACCATTTTATTATTAGGAGTCGATAAGACTCCTTTTTGGATAAAGGAAGGCAGTTTTGATAACTTTTATAATTGGAAATGGTTTCGACCTTCAGCTTGAGCTTAAAACAAGGTATGTTGATTTTTACAAAGAATACACAAAACCAGAAGAAGGCGATAGCGAGGTGCTTAGTCGTTTTAAAAAAGAGATATTAAAAAGCGAAACCGATGGTTGGAAAAATTGGGTTGATTTTGAATTGGGGCTTGGAAAACATAGTATAAAGTTTCAGGGCAAGGATCAGATTGACGAATTCACAGACTGTTTTAGCGATTTTGTTACTCGCTTTAATGAATATCTTAAAGAAGATGTGTGTGCCAAGATTGATTGGGATTCTGTTGATGACGAAATTCATGATGCTTTTATAGATTCAATTCAGCATTTTTATAATTATACAAGAAAAGGAAAGCAAGAAATAATAAAAAGTTCAATTCGACATCGGGCAGTTGTAAATTTCTTACAGTTTAACTATACGGATGTGTTTAGTAAGCTGATAAAGCAAGGTCTATTGCCAAAATTACAAGCTACGGCATCTATACCAGGGCAGCCCAGAATAACGCTGGCTGGTAAAAATCTTCAGGTACATGGGGCGCTGGATGAGCACCCAATAATGGGTGTGGATAATGAGTTGCAGATTAAGAATGAAGTCATAAGAGACGACACTGAGGCATGCAATATATTTGTTAAGCCAAAACAATTAGATATGCTAGAAAGCGAAGATGACATTGATGCGGTTATCAGGGCAGATGCGAGTAAAATGTTGCTTCAAAGTAATATAATCTGCATTTTTGGTGCTTCTATAGGAGAGACAGACAAATATTGGTGGGAAAAAATAGGAGAACGGCTCGAAAATCCTGATTGTATTATTGTTATTTTTGATAAATATAACATTCAGGCTAATAATGTGAATCCTAAAGTCAAGGCTAGGCGCAAGACGAATTTGGACGCGCGAAGAGCGGAAATTATTGACCGGCTTATAACGCTTTCAGGATTGGATGAAGAATGGTTTGAGAAAAATTCAAACAGAATTATTGTTGAATTAAACACTAAAATGTTTGATTTTAAGATGCCAATGGTTTCGAATTAAATAAGAAATATGATGTGTTTATTTTTACTTCCAGACCGTCGTTTATGGCTGAAACTTGGCTCAAATCCAATAAATTTGAAGGGCTGTATAAAAACATAACAAATTCCAAGCTGCCCGCTTATTTATACATTGACGACAGGGCAATTTGTCACAATGGCGATTTTAAAAAAACGTTAAAAAACATCGAAGTTTTTAGGGTGCATTGGAAGGAAGAATAAACGAACTTATTCCCACAACCTTGAAAAATGTGTATAATAAGTTTTGTTTATAGCCTTTAAAGGAAGTATTATGAAAATCTTGCTGCTGTTTCCGCCGCAATGGATGCCCACAAGCCCCCACTTCGCGATTCCTGCTTTGCTCGGTCAGTTTGAGGCAAGTGAGTATAAAGCAACGGCTATGGATTTAAACATCGATTTTTATAACCACATCCTAACGAAAGAATATCTTGAAGGTGCCATTAAAAAAGCGCAAGAGGGCCAAGCAAAAACTTTGCAGGAAATTTCCGGGGTTTACAAGCCTTCGAGAACTTTTGAAAACTACCCTTTTGACATACAAAATAAAATTGCAAAATACGGGATGATAAAGAAATATCTCCACGAAAATAAGGAAACAATAGAAAGCGTGCCGGGTTTGATTTCCCAGGCTGTTGAGAGTTTCAAATCGAAAGAAGAATTTTACATTCCGGAACTCGTTTTAATGTCGACAAATATCATCGACAACGCCCTTGAAATAGCCTCTTTGCCATATTTGCCTTCAAAAATTTCACTTTGCGATTACTACAACCAGTTCTTTAAACTTGATTATGAAACAATCAAATATTATGTTTTCAACAAAGACACCAATATGTTCCTAGATTACTATAACAAGATTTTGCCTAAAATTATTGAAGAAGAATATGACTGCATCGGCATTTCAATAAATTCATCGAGCCAAATTGTTCCGGGGCTCACGATTGCAAATATGTTGAAAAATGCAACAAAAGCACATATAAACATTGGCGGTAATTTCTTTGGGCGTGTTGTCGAAGCATTCGAAGACCATAAGGAATTTTTTGATATTTTTGCCCACTCGGTTTTGGTTGAAGAGGGCGAAATTCCTGCGATGGATTTAGCAAGACACATTGACGGCAAAATTCCGATTGAAGAAGTTTCAAACCTTGTATATGTAAAAGAGGGCAAATTAAAAATAAACCCCAAGGCCGACCCGATGAGGCTTAACGATATGAAAAACGTTAGCCTGGAAGGCTTTGACCTGGATAAATACTTAACGCCCGAGATTGTTTTCCCTTTTCAAACTTCACGCGGCTGTTATTGGCGAAAATGCAGTTTTTGCGACCACGACTTCGGGCAGTTCTATAACGTGAAAAGCCTTGATAAATTAATCGAGCAGTTAAAAGACATGAAGGAAAAATACGGCATCACCAGATATGAATTTATTGATGAAGCCATAAGCCCTAAATATATGGAGCAAATGTCCCAAAGGCTGCTTGATGAAAATCTGGGCATAACTTATTTTTGTAATGCGCGTCTGGAGAGTGAATTTTCAAAAGAAATTCTTAAAAAAGCGGTGGATGCGG
>JAVBQM010000084.1:0-3351 GCA_031549065.1 Candidatus Gastranaerophilales bacterium
GAATCGGTCAAATTAACAGAAAGTATAATCAGTTCTTTGTCTAAATCTTTAAATTTTACGGGTTCGACGCCCCCCTTAACATAGGCATCTCCGTAGAATTTTTTTTCAATTAAGCCCCTTAACCAGTTAAGAAAAACCTCGCCTTTTGACAACGCGGGCATATGGTTAAAGCCAAAATTTATATCGCGGAAAAGGTCAAAGCTCACCTTCTTAAAGGCATTTTTCATTTCCTCAAGGTCATACCCCAGTGAAAAAAGTGTTGCAAAAATTGCACCGACAGACGAACCCGCACAACCTTCAATTTTAATGTCAAGCTCATTAAGCGCCTGAAGGGCTCCAAGATAGGAGAATCCTCTAACTCCGCCGCCGCCAAAGATGCAAAAATATTTTTCTTCTGCTACATTCACTGCTTATAGTTTTCTTCTTTAAGGAAATCGGGCATTACGTTTGTACCATGTTTTGCGCCTTCGGTATAAATGCGTGCATTTTCATTTTCATAAGTTTTTTTGGTTGCGTTTGTTTCAGCATTCGGGTTCGTACTTGGAGGCGCAAGCAAATCTCTGTTTTCAAGTACATTTTCGACATCTCTTTT
The DNA here is from genome assembly GCA_031549065.1 of Candidatus Gastranaerophilales bacterium. Classification (GTDB taxonomy): domain Bacteria; phylum Cyanobacteriota; class Vampirovibrionia; order Gastranaerophilales; family Gastranaerophilaceae; genus JAVBQM01. The sequence continues at coordinate 593 of JAVBQM010000084.1, forward strand.
CGGCGAGGTGCCTTTTTTAATATATTTTGAATTTATGCTTTTGTCATTAATAAGGGTTTTAATATCGTTATTTTCGGCAATTTTATACTTATTCCTTGTTACAACGATTTCCACCCTCCTATTGAGCGCAGGATTTTTTTCAGAACCCTTAAGGGGTATGGTATCAGCATATCCCATTGCTATAAAAATTTTCGGGTTCAACCTGTGGATGTTTATAAAATAATTAATAACCGAACTTGCGCGCGCACCGGAGAGCTCCCAGTTTGAAGGGTAAATGCTGTCTTTTGATGTTGGAGAAGAATCTGTATGGCCCTCAACTTTAATAAGGTGAATTTGGAACCTTGAGAAAATTATATTTGCAATTTGCCTCAAAATATCTTCGCTTGCAGGAGTGAGTTTGGCTGAACCGGGGGCGAAACTTACCACTTTGTCGGAGATTTTTATAACAAGGCCGCGTTCTTCCATACTTACTTCAACGCCGTCTACTTTCATTTTCTCAACATCTTCTTTGATTTCATTATAGGAGTCTTCTTCATATTTTTGACTTAAATATTCCAGCATTAAAAGATTCGCCTCTTCACCGGTTGAGGAACCGTCCAAAAGGCTTGAGGAGGAATCTAAAACCCCTTGTGAACCCTCAAGCATACCTCTGCTTGTAAATGCCTGTTTCATTGAATCTTCGAGTTTTGTAAATTGCGCAACATCAGCCTTAGAAAGAGCATAAAGTACAACAAAGGTGGCGAAAAGAAGCGTTATAAAGTCAGCGTATGAAACCAGCCAACGCTCTAAATTCTCATGTTCTTCGTGTTTTTTCTTTCTGCTCAACCCTTACACCTTTTCTGTTTTAGCTTTGGAGCCGCCATTGTTCATTATGTAAGTGCTTAATTTTCTGTCAATGAGCGCAGGGCTTTCGCCTGCCTGAATCGCCAAGATACCTTCAATTATTAACTCTTTTGCAACAAAAAGCTTCTGGTATTTGAATTTAATCCTTGTAGAAAAAGGAATTGCCCATAAGTTTGCGGCAAAAAGACCATAGACTGTTGCAACAAAGGCAACCGCAATACCTGCGCCGAGTTTTGCAGGGTCGGACAAATTCTTCATAACCTGAATTAAGCCCATAACCGCGCCAACGATACCCAAGGTTGGTGAATAGCCGCCGAACGATTCCCAAACTTTTGATGTTGCTGCAACCCAAGCTTCTTCCTGCGCCACTTGTGTTTCAAGCATTGAACGCACAAGCGAGGGGTCAGCTCCATCGGCAACCGCGCCCAAGCCAAGCTCTAAAAGCGGGTCAGAAGCGTTTTTAGCAAGTTTTTCAAGGGCAATAACCCCTTCTTTTCTGGCTTTTTGCGAATATTCAACAATTTCCCTAATTAAATTATCAAGCTTTGGCGGAGACATAAAATAAACCTTGCCAAGCATTTTAAGGGCGCCCAAAAGAACGTCACCGGGGAAGCTAAGAACAACTGCACCGGCTGTACCGCCGATTACGATAAATGCTGCAGTAACTTGTATGATGTCCGCGACGCTTCCGCCTTCCATTATCATACCAAGCATAACCATGCCTACTCCAAGAAAGGTTCCTATTACTGCAACTATATCCATCTTTTAATTTCTCCGCACTTGATTATTTTATTATATACAAAAAAGCAAAATTGGGCTCAACTAAATGATTTACGCCTTGTTCTAAGGCGTTCCGCCCTCTTTGGTGGGGCTTGGAGCGCCCGGGGTTTTGTTTTTTAAACCATAAACAAAAATTAAGATTTCAGCAACAGCTTTATATAAATCGGGTGGAATTTCCTGGTTAATTTCAACCATTCTGAATATCGCCCTCGCTACAGGCGGATTTTCAATAACAGGTACACCATGTTCACGCGCAATAGCGGTAATTTTTTTTGCAAAAAGTTCGGTACCCTTTGCCACGAGCTTTGGGCTTTCCATTTCCTCCTGTGCGTATTTCAGCGCACAGGCAATGTGTGTGGGGTTTGTGACAACGAAATCTGCCGTCGGAACAGCATCCATCATGCTTTGCTGCAGCAACTGTTGTCTTTTTTGGCGAAGCGCCGCCTTAACGTGCGGGTCGCCCTCGGAGTTTTTATATTCATCTTTAACTTCCTTAAAAGACATCTTTTGGTCTTGCAAAAATTTCCATTTAATAACCATATAATCTGTTGCAGCAATAATCAAAAAGGCAATGGTGGCTTTGAAAACGAAGTCTGTCACCAGTTTTCCGAAAGCAATCAAAACGGCAAGCTGGTTATCAATTTGCGCCAATTGTAAGATGTTTGGGAAATGCGCCATATAAACCTTGAAGCCCACAAAGCCCAAGATAAGCACTTTGACAATATTTTTTACAAGTTCAAAGAGTGTTTTAGGACTTACTAAATTTTTAAAATATTTTGTAGGGTTTAATTTTTCCATTTTGGGCATCAGGGGCGTCATTGTAAACAAGGGGCCCACCTGAATCAAATCTGATGTAATTCCCATAAACCAAGACAAAATAAGAATCGGGCCGATTATCATTGCGGAGTAAATTATTGCTGTAAATATAATATAATGCTGCCCGATTACATCCAAATTTGCATTTGGAATCTGCTCGTAAAGCAAAACAAACAGCCCCGAAATTTTATTCCAAATAAAAGACCCCATAAGAAAAATGCCCGAGAACATAACAATGAGGGTAATTGCAGTGGAAAAATCTTTCGATTTAACAACTTGCCCTTCTTTTCTCGCTTTTTCCAATTTCTGGTGCGTGGCTT
>JAVBQM010000137.1:0-17169 GCA_031549065.1 Candidatus Gastranaerophilales bacterium
AAGATATAAGTTTTTCGTAATATTCTTTTTGCTGCGCTTCATCCAAGCCCAGTTTCGCTTCTTCAACAAGCGTTATAGCGCTGACATTGCAGTTATTATATTGTTCGTTATATGTTCCGCTTTTAATTTTTACCGTGTTTCCGGCCCTGAAAACCTTTTCATCAATGCGCCCGAGGGCCTCTTCCCAAAGAACGCAATTTAAAATTGTTTCATCGGAAAGATTTTTCAACTGAAGGTTGCCCATTTTTGTTACTGCTTTTGTAGGGCCTACTGAAAAATTTACAACCTGATAGTTTGAAGTTAAATCCATTATTATTTGCTCCCCTATCTTTTGATGCTATCATAAAATCCGACTATGAGCAAAGTTTTCCACAAAAGAATTTCCATACTTGGTTCCACCGGTTCAATTGGCACACAAGCGCTTGAGGTTATTGAAGCATTGGGTGACGCTGTTGAAGTTCTGGCACTTTGCGGTGGGGAGAATATTGAGCTTTTGGTCTCTCAAATCAAGAAATTCAATCCTAAAAAAGTTTGCACTAAAAACGCCAATGATGCGTCTATTTTGCGCTCTCAATTCCCGAAAATTGAAATTTTATGGGGCCCAGAGGGTTTAGAGGAAATTTGTTCCGATAAAAATAATGATATGGTTTTAGTTGCAACAAGCGGCAAAATAGGCTTGAAGCCCACTTTACGCGCTATTGAAAACGGCATCGATATCGCGCTGGCCAACAAAGAAACACTTGTTATGGCGGGCGAAATTGTTATGAAGGCTGCAAAAGAAAACGGCGTGAAAATTTTACCTGTGGATAGCGAGCACAGTGCTATATTTCAATGCGTAAGCCGGTGCGAATGTGACGGCCGCAGTCAGCGGGCGGAACGTAGCATTACGATGGCGACGTGCGACGACGTCGCTCAGGAGCAAAAGTGCGTTGATGGTTTTTCGAATGTAAATAAAATTATTATAACCGCAAGCGGCGGGCCGTTTTTAAATAAAACGCCACAAGAAATTGCCGTTTCAACTTTAGAAGATGCGCTTTCACATCCAAAATGGAATATGGGTCAAAAAATCACAATAGATAGCGCAACCCTTATGAATAAAGGCCTTGAAGTTATTGAAGCGCGCCATTTGTTTAACCTCCCTTATGAAAAAATTGACGTTGTAATACATCCGCAAAGCATTATCCACAGCGCAGTTGAGTTTCTTGACGGTTCAATCCTGGCACAAATTGGGGTTCCGAGCATGCATATACCTATTCAATTCGCACTTACTTACCCTGAACGTATGACAGGAATTAAAAGTAATAGTTTTAACTTTTTTGAACACTCACTTACTTTTGAAAAACCTGATTTTGAGAAATTTCCCTGCCTAAAGCTGGCTTATGAAGCAGGTAAAATTGGCGGCACCATGCCAACTGTGCTTAACGCGGCAAATGAAGCCGCTGTTGGAGAATTTTTAAGAGGCAAAATTTCAATAAACAAGATCGCTCAAATTGTTGAAGCCCAAATGGCTTGTCATAACGTTATTTCAAATCCAACGCTTGATGAAATTTTTGAAATTGATGTTTTTGTACGAGAAGCGGTTCTAACATCCTAAAATATGGTATAATTCAACCATGAGAAAAATCCTTTTATTATTAATAGCAATTCTTTTCATAACTCAAACGGCACAAGCAGATTTTGTTCCACAATATTCTAAAACCATTGCAAAATGGGGAATTGGTGGCGTTTTTGTAGGTCAGGATTATTTAATTTTTGACGAACCGAAAGATGACGCTAAATTGCTTCAAAGGGTAACTTGGGATGAAAAGGGCAATGTGAACTGCAAAGGCGATTGTGATGACGGCGCGCTTTTTACTCTTTTTGTGCCCTCAAAAAACACTGTAATGTTAAGCGCAACTGATGAAGATGAAGGCTGGGCACAAGTTTGCTACGGTCAACAAAGCGGAAAACTTGGCTGGATGAGGCTTGAAGGCGAAAATAAATTTCTTTCCTGGTCGCAATATCTTGTGACATACGGCAAAACACATAATTTCTATATGTTCAAAGACATTCCGAAAAGCGAAAACAGGCTTTACGCTCAACCCGAAGACGGCGCAAAATCGGTTGATAGTTGGGAATACGCTAAACAAATCACGCCCTGGTACGTTAAAGGCAATTGGGCAATGGTTAAAATTATAAATTTTGATAATACGCAGAAAACCGGCTGGCTTAAGTGGCGCACTGCTGATGGCACCTTACGCGGCTTTGTTGACTTACGCCAATAAACCCAGTGTAACAAAATGTTTCATTCAGGCGTTTAAATTTTGTAAAATCATCTCCGCTCATTAAATATATATAGCGATAATGTTTCCCAAAGGAGGAGATTTACTATGGTGGCTTCAGTAAGTTCGTTTGGTGAAGATAAAAACAGGTCTCAAAACAGTTTCGACCCTGATACTTATGCGCGTTATTACGCCAAACAAAACGGCATTACAGTGGTAGAAGCAAGATATCAACTCAGAACAAAATACGGTGCGCCGACATCATTCGGTGTAAAAACCGCTGAAAGTCCTCAAAAAACACAAAATTCCGAGCTTCAAGCACAGGCATTAATTAAAAATCCGGACAAATTAAAGCAGCAGCTTTTAGATATTGTTGCATTTCTTGATTCGGACACCGAAGAAACAAAGGGCGCCAAAAGCCTTACTGACAGGGAAATATACATGTAATATTAAGTTTTGTAACAGCATGAAAAGCGCGAAAAGCAATTTCTTTCGAGAAATTGTTTTTCTATATGTAAGGTTAGATAAGTATTATAAGTGTGTAAGTGTTTAGGAGGTTAGTATGACTTGGGTTGTTAATACCATTAGGATGCAAGCGTTAAAAACGCGTGAGCAAGACATGAATTGGAAGTTACTTCAAATCAGCCAAAGGTTGATTGATTTAGGCAATTACGGTGCAAGTATCGGAGACGGTATGATTTCAGATTCTGAAGCATCAAGTATGCCGGCAGCTTTCCAAAATAGAACATTAGGTTTTATGTATAACTCTATGCAAAATGCTGTACCATCGGCCAATAATAAATTGGATGAATATATGGCTCTAAGAAATGATATGGGGCCTATATACAGCAACGGCGCTAACGGCAATGGAACCTTTGGTGACGGTATGACCGACGCACAATGGAGCGAAATGTGTGATTCTATATATCAAGGATTCCTAAAAACAGAATTAGAAGAATATTCAAAACAAGAAACAGAGAAAATTCACGTAGAAGAAAAGAAAATTCAACAAGAAAAACTACAACTCGAAACTCAACTCAAAGCAATTCAAGCAGAATACGAAGGTATCTCAAAAGCAGTTGACAACGACATCAAAAACTCAGCAATCAAATTAGCTTAACCACTATAATTGCAAAACACTTATAATAACACAAAAACAGACCTCAAGGGGTCTGTTTTTGGTTGGTAAATTAAATGTTCCGGCGGCAATTAAAGCGAAGCTTTGTAAATCAAACTTGAAGCTTCCTGAATGAAATTGCGCGCAGAATAATCGTTGTGGTTTCTTTGGACCATTATCGTAACGATATATTTTTTGCCGTTTTCGCTGTAAACAATTCCGGCATCACCAAGCATAGTGCCGATGTCACCTGTTTTATGATAAATTGTAGCGTCTTTGCCAAGCCCGGCCTTTAAAAGAGTTACATTTTTTACATTAACCATATATTCTTTAATGTATTCCTTGCTTCTTGCGCCTAAAAACGTTGGATTATCAAGGTTATAGAGCATTGTTGAAACGTCGCGCGCGCTCATTTTGTTTTGCCCCGCTAAATCAGGAAGCCAATCGCCCATAACTGAATTCTTCACGCCCCATTCTCTAAAAGCCCTGTTTAAGCCGTCTTTTCCGCCGATTTGGTCTAAAATTAAATTTGTTGCGGTGTTATCAGACGTTGTAATCATTAAGTTTGCCATTTCGTTGAGGCTTGTTTTGAAACCGAATTGGCCGTACTGCAATTCGCCCGAGCCTGAGGTTTTATAAATTTCATCCAAAACAACCGGATTATTAATTTTTAATTTTCCGTCGCGTTTTTGGCTTGCTTCAATTTGGCGGAAAAGTTCAATTAAAATAGGTATTTTTATCATACTTGCTGTTGGAACCGGTTTATCCGCGTTGATTTCAACAGATTTACCGCTTGAATAGTCCCATACAAAAATTGAAGGTTTTAATTGCGGGTATTTTCCCGCTAAAGCCTTTAGCTCACCTTCAAGTGCGTAATTTTTACCGCTTACTGCAATCTGGCTCATTTTTTTATTTTTTGTGGCTTTTTTAACTTGTTCGCTCGACACTATTAAATTCGTGCCCCTGAAATTTGAATTTGAAGCGTAATTATGAGTGGGAGTCACAAAAGCAGTCGCATTAATTTTAACAGCTCTGTTATTAATACGGTTAAAAAACATTGGTTCAAAATAATGTGTGAATAAATAAGGTATTATGCAATATCCTATAAAGCCAAGGAAAGCAAGACTAACCAAACCCTTCAGGGGGTTTTGTTTTTTGGGTTTTTGAATCTTCTGACGGTTAAAGTTTTTCCTTACAACAGTGCCTTTTCCGGCTTTACGAGGGGTGTAAGGCTCGACAGCATAACCGTAAGAATTTTGGCGTTTTCTTAATGGGGTTGCCAAAATAATCTCCGTAGGCTCGTATTAACAGTTTAGGGCATGTTGGAGCGGTTTAAAATAGTATAAATAGATGATTTTGCTTGTTTTAAAGCACGTTTGCAAACTTGCTAAGTGTGATATAATAAACCAAACGGAAAATATCGAAGGAGTTACAATGAATGTAATAATTTATTCAAAAGACGGCAAAAGCCCTTTGGAAGCGCAATTAAAAGGGGATGATGAGTTAAGCATAAGAGTTTTTGACGCTTCAAAAATTGCCGATTATAAAGAAGTTAACCCTACAGTTATGATTTTTGACCTTCCCCTGCAAACCGTTAAAGATGTTTGCGCGGTGGCAAAATTTGACGCGTCACTTTTAGTTGTGACAGATGAAATTCCTACAGATATTACAATTCGCGCCGAAGCCTATGATTTTATTTCACGCCCTGTAAACGATGCCGAGCTTACAACCCGCGTTAATGCGCTTTCTAAGGTAATAAAATACAGAAATGCGGCGAAAAAAATAGCCGTAACGGATGAATTAACAGGTTTGTATAACCGTAAATATCTACACCACAGGCTCGATTCTGAAATTTCGCGCGCAAAACGCTATGGCGGAGATGTTTCTTGTATTCTTTTTGACATTGACTTTTTCAAAACTGTAAACGACATGTATGGTTATGACTGGGGTGACATTTTGCTTAAAAAAGTGGCAGATATGCTTCAGGCACTAATCAGGAAAGAAGACGTACTCACGCGTTATGGTGATGAAGAATTCGTCCTTGTTTTACCTAACACTTCAGAAGCGCAAGCTTTTATTTTCGCTGAAAGGTTTAGAAAAGATATTGAAAAAATGGAATTTATTCCTGCAAGTGAAGATGAAGCCCACCCCGTGACTATTTCCGGCGGGATTTCAGCTTACCCGTTTTTAGAAAATGCGGAAGAAAATTCTCAAAGCGTAATCCGTTACGCTGAACATGCGCTCTATGCCGCCAAACACCGCGGCAAAAACCAAATCGTACAGTTTTCAAAGTTGAACCTAGATTATTAGGGAGCGCGTCGAAGTAAAGATGTTAGCAAAAAGAATAATCCCATGTCTTGATATTAAAGACGGGCAGGTAGTTAAAGGCGTAAATTTCGAAAATTTAATTCAAGCAGGTGACCCTGTCGAATTGGCGAAACGTTATTGTGAAAATGGTGCCGATGAACTTGTTTTTCTTGATATTACGGCTACTATAGACAAGCGAAAAACAATTGTAGATCTTGTTGAACGAGTTGCAAAAGAAATTTTCATTCCTTTTACGGTCGGGGGCGGAATTAGTTCAATTGAAGACATTAAAGCTATTCTAGGGGCTGGCGCAGACAAGGTCGGAATTAATTCTGCCGCTGTAAAAAACCCGCAATTGCTTAAAGATTGCGTTGATTATTTTGGTTCACAATGTATTGTTGCAGCCGTGGACGCCAAAAAGGTCGACGATGATTTTTATGTCCACATAAATGCCGGCAAAACAAACACGGGGATTAAGCTCATTGGCTGGGTCAAAGAAGTTGAAAGCCTCGGTGCGGGCGAAATTTTACTTACTTCAATGGACGCTGACGGTGTTCAAAACGGTTTTGATTTAGAGATGACCAAACTTGTTTGTGATGCGGTCAATATTCCCGTAATTGCCTCCGGAGGGGCGGGCCCTGATTCGCAACACTTTATTGACGTTTTTGAGAAAACAAATGTCGACGCTGCTCTTGCTGCTTCAATTTTCCACTTCAATACTCTTCCTGTTGAAATTTTAAAAAACAACCTTAAAAAAGCAGGCATTTCCGTAAGATAAATTTATACGCATTAAAAAAGAGCCCCAAGGGCTCTTTTTGTTCTTTCTGTTCTTGTAGGAAATCTTATGAAAAGATTTTGAAACTTACTTCGATGTTTTTTTGAATAACTTTTTGCACTGATTCATATTCTGTTTCGATTGCTTTGTGCTGAGTTTCGATACCTTTAAGATCCATTTCGAGTTGCTGGTCTTTAACTTTGACGCGTTGCATATCAGCGTTGTATTGGCTTTCTTCTTTTGCGTCATTGGTACTGTCGTGAACTTCTCTGAATTTTGTTTCGCCGGAGATGCTCGCATCTTCCCACTTAGTTTTATCTTTTTCGTCTTGTTTTTGTAGTTTTAAAACGCCTGTTTCGATAAGAAACTTAAGAATGCTTTCTGAACCGCCTTTGTCGCTTTTAAGAGCTGCTCTTTGTTCATTAGTTAAGTTGCCGCCTGTTACTGTACCGTCTTCTTTTATAGTTAGTACATTGCCGTCTTTGTCTGTAAATCTGTAGCTTCCGCTTGGTTTGCCGTCTTTATAGTATGCTTTGGCAAATTCGGCCATTGTGAAGTCTACTTCTTCAGATTTGTTATCTTTGTTGATTGTCATTTTTAAACAGGTAGCTGCCATCGCTTGAGCATATTTTGTTGATATGCCTTCTTGCTCGCGTGATAAAACTAAGCGCGATTGAGATATTGATTGAGCCTGAAATTCTAAATCAGATTTTCTTCCGGTTAATAAAAGTAGTCTACCTTGGCTTGCTGCTAGTCCCATATTTTATTCTCACTTTACTTTTTGTTTACTGCTTACATCTTTAAAAAAACATGAAGTATATACGAATTTCATACGAAGTATATATTGTTACATTTCTTTACACAAAGGAGTTGGCGAACTTGTGAGCCTTGCTCTTTTGGGTACCCGAATGGGTACAAGGAAGCAGTACTTGGTGTAACGATATAACGATAAGACTATTGACCCATCCTGTTGTACCTGTCTTAACGGTACAAATTCAGGTTTTCTTTAATCTTTTAGTGCGGAATGTAACAAAAACGTAAACTATTGAGAACAGTTTAGTAAAATGCGTATAACGGGACTGCGCCCGTTTCAGCTCATTCGCAAAGAAATTCAAAAGTTGCCTTTTGCATTTTATTGCTCATTTCACTATAATATCATGCCATGGGTGAGGGTAATGATTTAGCTAGGATATTCAACTTCTTGGATTTAGAGCTTTCCTCTGAGGGGCTGAAATTTTTCCTTAGTGTGAAAAAATGTTTTTATAACGACCTTAGCCTTTTTCGAGACTTTATACTTGATTATCTCACCATGCAAAAAAGCACCCTTGTTGATGATACGGATGATATCTACACGTCTTTCGTGAACAATTACCTTGATATGCGCGAAATTCAAGGTGAAGATTCTCTTTTAGAACAATTTGCGCGCTATGCAAAATATTTTTTAATGCTCCACTTTGAATATATTAAAAATGAAGATTTTAAACATTGGATTTCAATAATTAATTCTTATAACGGAAAAGTTGCATATCCTTTCTTAATGGAGCTTTTAGACGATTTTGAATATGGAAGAATTGAACAAGCCGACCTTAATCAAATGGCGCTTTTGGTCGTTAATTTGCTTAGAAATACAAAACTTGAAGGTGTTGAACAACGAAGAGAATTTGCAACTTTGGGGTATAATGTGAACAAAATGCTCGGGGTTAAAGATACACCCGACACACAGGAAACAAGGGTAGCGAGTTAATTGGTTCATTTCATCGACAGTGCAAAAATAAAAATAGAATCCGGCCGAGGCGGCGACGGCATGGTCGCATGGCGCCGAGAAAAATACGTTGACAAAGGCGGTCCGGCAGGCGGTGACGGCGGTCGGGGCGGCGATGTTTATTTTATAGGAGATGAAAATCTCTCCACTCTTCTTGATTTTAAATATAGGTCCGTTTTTAAAGCTCAAAACGGCGAAAATGGCCGCTCTAAAAGTCAGCATGGAAAAGAAGGAAAAGATTTAATTGTTAAAGTGCCCGTGGGTGCCGTTGTTAAAGACTTAAAAACAGGTAAATTAATTGCCGATATTAACGAGCATGACAAAAAAGTTTTGTTTGCAAAAGGCGGTCGAGGCGGAAGGGGAAACGCAAGGTTTGCAACCTCTCAAAAGCGTGCTCCGCAATTTTGTGAGCCAGGTGAACCACCGGTTATTCGTGAGCTTGAAGTCGAGTTAAAGTTAATAGCTGATGTTGGTCTTTTGGGTATGCCCAATGCCGGTAAATCAACATTCATAAGCGTTATAAGCTCTGCCCGTCCAAAAATTGCCGATTACCCGTTTACAACGCTTGTACCGAATCTTGGAGTTGTTAAAAAACCCCATGGCGACAGCCCAACCTCTAAAGATGCTTTTGTTGTAGCGGATATCCCGGGGTTAATCGAAGGTGCTTCAAAAGGCGTAGGGCTTGGTTTTGAATTCTTGCGCCATGTTCAACGATGCCGTTTTTTAATTCATATTGTTGATTTGAGCGCTGCTGATCCCATTCAAAATTATAAGAATATAAATAAAGAGCTCAAAAAGTTTGATAAAGAACTTGCTGCACGTTATCAGATTTTAGTTCTTAATAAATCTGACATAGTTGACGAGGAAAATGTTAAAAAACTTTACAATAAATTCAAAAAATTAAATAAAGACGTTTTTGTAATTTCGGCTGTAACCCGTGGTGGGCTGGAACCTTTACTAAATCAAGCTTATAGGATGGTTGATGAAATTGTTGCACCAAAAATTTCAACCGAATTTGATGAAGACACAGGGGCTGTTGATAACGATGATAGCAATTATGAAATCCAACAATTGGGCAAAAATAAGTTCTTTATAGAGGGTGGAAAAGTGCGTCGTTTGGCGAGTGTAACCGATATAAGAAATTCAGCACAAATGTTAAGATTGAAAAACATTTTGGATTCTATGGGAGTTTATGAAAAATTGAAAAAAATGGGTGTTCAAGACGGTGATATTATCATAGCCGGACACGTGGAATTTCAATACCTGAGCGATTATTACGGATAGCAGTATAAATCTTTTTATTGATATCGGGTAGTCAGCTCATACAAAAGCAGTACATTTAAAATTTTAAATAATTGAATAAATATTTTATATGGTACAATACTATAAAATTGTATAGATGGAATTAGTGTATGTTTTTTGAAGAAGACGACAAAGATACATCCAGAAATATGGACGATCACGATTTAGATTTCGAAAGTGAAGATTCAGTAAGCTGGGACAAACTACTCGAGGAAACTGATGTTGAGCAGCCGCAAGTTGCGGCCGACCAAACATCCGCTGACCTTGTGATTGGTGATGACCAATCTTTTGATGACTTAATAGGCGAAGAGCCGCTCGATATGAATAAGGGCGCAGGAGAAAACCTGAATGCTCAAGCTCCGGCCGATTACTCTTTTGATTTAGCTGTAGAAGGGCCTGTAAATGTACACAGTTTTAGTGAATATGAACAACCTGCAGCATCTGAAGAACCTGAAGAATTAGACTATCAAACAGCACCCTCCTATAAAGCACCTGCTCCGGATGAAGAGTATGATGCTGCGGGATATGATTACAATGAAGAAACAGTGGATCCTGTAGAGCCGCAACCGTCACCTCAAAGAAGAATTCCCGGAGGTTCTTTGGCTGAAGATAGCCCCAAAGAAGCTCCAAAAAAGAATAATGCAGGACTTTTAGGTGTTCTTGCTGCTGTGATGCTAGTGGTGGTTCTTGGTGCCGCCTTTATGATGTTTGGCAAAGATTTAATCCCCGGTCTTGCAGGAGCAAGCACAGGGGATGTAGATGAATTATCGAATACCGATCCTCCGATTTCACAGGATGCCGCTTTACCGGGTGATGACCCTATGGCGCCACCATCGGATGCCGCTCAGGCGCCCGCTCCGGATGCTGCAGCTCAAACAGCTCCTGTTGATAACAGCGCTCAAGCTCCAGAACAACCCGGCGTTTCAAAGAAGGTAGAAGATAAAAATGCAGCAAAAGACCCTAAGGCCGCAAAAGTTGAACCCGGCCGCGGTAAGGTGCTGTTGCCTGTTGTGAGCACAGGAAGAGCAAATCCTTTTACACCCCTTGTTAATTACAACAGTCTTGGTTTTATTACAAAGCCAAATATGGGTATACCCGAACCCCCGACAGATCTTGGTAATTTAACCGACACACTTGACAAGTTACAAAAAATTACCGTATCGGGAATTTTATATGACAGCGTGAAACCTTCTGCGATAGTGAAAGTTTCGGGTGTTGATTACTTTGTTCAAAAAGGCGATAAAGTGAACACCTATGTTGTTGCAGACATCACACAAACAACAGTTACCCTTAAAGAGGGCGCAAATGCCTACCGTGCCTCAATAGGACAATCTTTTTCCGGCGCCGGCGCTCTTGACGGACAGATTAATGTCGGTAATACGAAACAAAGGCAGTATGTTTCCGCCAACGATGTAGATGTGAGCGTTAACGTACGTCCGGCCTACTAACTATTAAAAAATAATCAAGGAGTTGATATTATTATGAATTCAAACAAAAAGAAAAACTTATTGCAAAAAACCGCAGCATTGGCGCTTTTATTGACTTTTGCACAAAGTTCAATTTCACTTGCCTACGACCCTTATGCAAAGGGTGGTTCGCAATATGGACAACAAGGGCAGCAACAATACTATGGACAACAGCAGTATGGACAACAACAGTATGGCGGCGGCAACTCTTCTTTTAGAGGAAGTGCCGAAACAAGTGCGATTGCCGATATGTATACTTCAGACAGCGCTCTTGATACATCAACAACTAAATTGAATAATTCAGCCAAAATCACGAATTCAAAAGTAAAAATCAATCTTTCTTTAAGAGACAGTGATGTTCAGCAAGTTCTAAGAATGTTTGCCGATAAGGCAGGCCTTAATATTGTGTTCCATGAATCAATGCAAGTGGATGCCACAGGGAATGCTGCAACCACTACTAAAAAAGTCACTATGGATTTAGTTAATACAAGTGTCAATGATGCGTTCATGCTTGTTTTGGAAGCAACAGGGTTATCTTATTATCTTGATGGCAACACAGTTATGATTGCCCCCAGAGATTCGATTTCAAAAATCAGTCTTGCAAGGCAAAATCTAACAAGCTTACCGGTTAACTATGTTGATGCAAAAAACGTAGCAGACTTTTTAAATGAGAACGTTTATTCTTCAAATATTCCTGGTTTATCAAGCCAAAAAATTGCCACAGTTAACCCAAGAACAAATGAAATCTTGCTTTTTGGTTCAAAGAGCGACATTGAAGTTGCAAGAAATATTATTGCAAAACTTGATACAAAACCAATGATAAATACATTTAAAGTTAACCACACCACACCAAAAGAGATGGCAGAGTTAATTTGCGCTTCAATTGTTGGCCCGGGTGGCGGCGGAAGCGCCGGTGAAGTTAAAGACAGACCTGTGGACTTCTCGGCAAAAGCACTTCCTAAACCATTTGCCGGAGCTCTAACAGGGGCTGCTGATGAAGTAACAGAAGTTAAGCTTGGCGGCGGGCAAGTTGCTTGTAAAGCATCAAGTATCGATGCCGGTACAGGCGCTAGCGCCGGTGGTGACCCAACCAAAATGTCTGCTATGGTATCTTTTTCTGCCGCGCCTATGAGCGTTGCCTATTTCCCACAGCTTGGCACGGTAAGCATCTATGGCGGCTCAGTTAAGCAGGTTGCTGCGATACAGGAATTTATTGCAAATAATGATAAAAAACAACTTATGGCATATCTTGAAATGTCAATTGTTGAACTCAATGAAAGAGGTTCAAAAGACTTCAATAACCAATGGAATGTCGATACACCGTTTGGAAACTTTGCTTTTGATGGCACAAATACATCATCAAGCTCAATGACTTTGTTTGATGGAGCTGCAAGAGGCAGCAGAAGAGTTATGCCAAGAATCACAGAAACTTACCAACCCAAAGAATCATGGGTACCCGGGTTCTGGCAAACCGATGCTTCAACCGGCTTGAGAACATGGCAAGAAGGTTTCTGGATACTTGACTATCTCTTAAAAGCTCCAAACCCGGTAAATGTTAAATACAGTGTAAATTTAGCGGTTTCTAATGGTAACGGAAGAATGTTGGCAAACCCTAAAATCATGATCACCAACGGTAAAAAATCCACAATAGATTTACAAGAAGACTATGTAAAAACAGTTAAAACAGAATTCACGCAATCTGGCAGTATAACATCTACGCCGATTGTAACCAGAACATATGAAGTTGCAGATGATGCCGGTATTAAGATTGAAATGATGCCTTTCATCAGCTTGGACGGATATGTAACATTAAACATTAAACCGGATTATGCAACAGTCAAAGAAAAAGTTATGGCTCCGGTGAGTAATGGCCAAACTACAGCAATGGAACTTGTTGCGACCTTGCTGCAAAAAAGGAATCTTGAACTTAATAACATAAGAATTAAAGACGGAGAAACACTTGTAATAGGTGGTATGATTAGAGAACAAGAAGCTCAAATCGTATCAAAAGTTCCTGTTTTGGGTGACCTTCCTCTTATAGGTGTATTGTTTAGAAGTTCTTCAAATACAAAAGAAAAGGCTGAGCTTGTTATTATGTTAACACCACACATTATTTATGACGACGAGCAACTTGCCAATGTTAAAAAAGAAAGACTGTAATCACTACTAATCTACGGAAACTCGTACAGAAATTAAAATGAGCAGCGAAATAACATTAAAACTGATAAAAAGAGTAAACTTTGAGTACGCAAAAAAGTTTGATTTGACAAGGACAAAAGAGTTATCTTTTGTCCCTGTCAGTGTTAAATCAAATACCTTTTTTGCAGCAGTTCCACAAGCTGTGAATAAAGCAGCCATAAAGGAATACATCAAAACTATTCTTAATTTGGAAACAGAATTTATTTTCCTTACAGCGGAAAGTTTTGCTGAACTTTATGAGCTCTATGAACAAGAATTCAACAAAGTTACCGGTGCGCAAACTCCTGCTCCGGTTGAAATTGCAGCTCAGACCCCGGTTCAGGAGCAAGAACCCGAGGTAAAAGAGCAAAAGAACACGGAACCCGAACAGGCAGATGATCTTGATATATCTCTTGACAATGTTGAGATTGAAAATTTAGATATTGGCGATGTGGCTGAAATAAATTTATCAGAAGACAGCCCTATGGCACAAGAGGATAATGATTATCGCTCTATGGGCGCAATTGCTGCGGAAAGAGCGGCAAAAAATGCTCCAACACCTCCTCCCCCTCCAAAGGCGCCAATTGAAATTCAAGCTCCCCAAGAGCCGGTGCCGCAAGCTGTTGAGCAGCCGCAGCCAAAACCCGAGCCTCCACAGGCACCAAAACCGGCTCCAATACCCGCTCCAACACCCGTACCGCCTCAAGCGCCAAAACAAGAGAAACCCGAGGAAAATCCTTTTGTCGCCCAGCCTGTAAATATTGCTCAACCACAAGCAGCACAAAATAAGCCGGAACCAAAAGAAGAAAAACCGGTGCGTAAATTAAGCAAGGTTAAAGATGCGCGCAAGAAAAAAATCGGCGAAATCTTAATTGAAGAAGGTCTTATAACTGAAAAACAGTTGGAGATTGCGCTTGCTGAATCGAAAGCGACAAAAATTCCGCTGGGTTCAACCTTGGTAAAACTCAATTTTGTGAATATCCAAGATTTAAAAGAAGCTTTAGGCGCACAACAAGGAACCGAGCTTGCACGGACCGAACAATTGAAACCTATAGCCGCTACAGTTAAACTTTTGCCGGAAGAATTTGTTACTTCAAATAAAGTAGTGCCGATTTCGGCCAATGAAAAATCGCTTGTTGTAGGCATGGTAAATCCCGGGGATGTTGGGACTATAAATGAAATTGTTTATCTGACCGGTTTGAAACCTACCGTTATGATGATAACTCACTATGAGTTTGAAAACTTTGTTGACCAGTTCTACCACAGCCAAAGAAAACAAGCCGAAAAATTGATGCAAGACATCAGTAAAGACAGCCTTGTTGAAGAAGTCAACAAAGACAGTCTTTTTGACCAAGTTGAAAGAGAAGTTGAAGACACAACCGGACTTGTAGCGAAACTTGCAAACAGAATTATCACAATGGCAATTGATGACAAGGTATCGGATATTCATATTGAGCCGCGCTTTGTAGGGTATGTTGTCCGCTATAGAAAAGACGGTATTCTAAAAGTTGCACTTGAAATCCCGCCTTCCGTAGACTCTGCCGTAATTTCAAGGATTAAAGTTCTTGCGAAAATGAACATTGCAGAACACCGCCGTCCGCAAGATGGTAACTTTACCATTAAATATAAACAGGGGAGTTATGACTTCAGGGTTAACACGCTTCCTGTAGGTGGCAAAGAGAAAATGGTAATCAGGATTTTGGCACCTGCAGCGTCACTTAAGGCCGAGAAGGATGAAATCAAAATAGACGGCATGTCACCCGACCAGCTACAAAAAATTAAAGACATGTCTTCGATGCCAAATGGAATCATTCTTACATCCGGACCTACAGGTTCAGGTAAAACAACAACTCTGTATTCGCTAATTAAAGCGCTGAACGACATCAAGGTCAACATCACGACAATCGAAGACCCGGTCGAAATTAGAATGGAAGGTATTAACCAATCTGCTACAAACGTTAAGGCAGGTATCACCTTCGCTTCTTGTATGCGCGCGATATTAAGACAAGACCCCGACATCATTCTTGTAGGTGAGATTAGAGACTATGAAACTCTTGAAGTTGCGGTTTCTGCGGCATTAACGGGTCACTTAGTGTTAAGTACCGTTCACACAAACTCCGCTGCTGCAACGGTTACAAGGCTTGTTGAAATGGGCGCGAAAGACTATCTCGTTGCTTCAACCCTAACAGGCGTTTTGGCTCAAAGGCTTGTTAGAAGGCTCTGTCCTGATTGCAAAGAGGAATATAATCCAACGCCCGAGGAAGCAAGAAGGGTGCTTTTAGACCCTAAGGCGCAGGAAGAATTTACAAAAACACCAATATATCGTGCCGTTGGCTGCGAAAAGTGTGAAAACAAAGGTTACAAAGGACGTCTGGGTATTTACGAAGTTATGCAAATCACTAAAGAATTAAGAAAAATGATTGTGCAAAAACTAAGTGAAATTGAACTTGAAGAATATTCTGTGAAAAATGGAATGATGACCCTTCAGGGTTCTTGTTTAGAGCACATTAAAAACGGGTTGACCACCACGGAAGAATTTGTTAGGGTGCTTGGTCTTGCAACAGACTAATCAAAGTTAATCTTAAGGGAATGAAAAATGCCGATTTATGAATATACAGCACTGAAAGATAATAAAAACGTTATCAAAGGCAAAGTTGAAGCTGATGACGCCAGACAGGCGCGCGAAAAAGTTATCAAAATGGGCCTTTTGCCCACAAGAATTGATGATACTGCTGATCCTAAATCTAAGGGCAGAAGAGGCAAAAAGGTTGCCATGGCGGCAATCCCTTCGCTCAGCCTGAAAGACAAGATCGAGTTCACTACATCTTTGCAAATCCTTTCAGCTACAGGTATTCCAATTATTGAAACTCTTGTGTTTATTGAAAACAATGCCGAGAGCAAAGCTGTAAGAAAAGCTTCTTTTGAAATCAGAAAACAGGTAATCGGCGGTTCAACTCTGGCTGAAACGCTCGCCAAATATCGTGAAGTTTTCGGGCGTGTTTATGTTGGTCTTGTTTCTGCGGGTGAAGATTCCGGGGAATTGGATAAAACTCTGGAAAGGATGCTTGCCCTTCTTAAAAAACAAGATGAAATTAAAAGTAAAATAACAGGCGCGCTTGTATATCCTATTTTCGTAGTTATTTTGGCCGTTTTAATCGTTATTGTTATGTTAGTGTTCGTTTTCCCGGCCTTTAAAGATATGTTTGACGGCTTAGGCAAAGAACTTCCGATGATTACGCAAATTTGTATGAGTGCCGGCGAATTTATGAAAAAGTACTGGTATCTTGTGTTGGCCGGTTTTGTTGCAATTCCTATCGGTATTGTTCAATTATTTAAAATCGAAGTTACCAAAAGAATTATAGATAGAATCGTCCTCAAAGTTCCGCTTCTTGATGATATGATGAAGTTTTCAAACTTTTCGAACTTCTTATCGGTTATGCAAGTAGCTTATGACGCGGGTATTCCGATTGTGGACTGCTTATATCTTGCGAATTTAACAATGGAAAACTTTGTTTTGCGAGATGCAATCATGCAAGCGACTTCAAAGGTTCAGCAGGGTACACACCTTTCAGTGGCGCTGCGTTCAACCGAAATTGTTCCTCAGATGATTTTATTTATGATTGCAACCGGTGAACAAACAGGTCGTTTGGGCGATTTGCTCGAACACTGTATCACATTTATTGATAAAAAACTTGACGATATTATTGACAACTTCACGAAGTTAATCGAACCGGTCATGCTTGTGTTTGTAGGTGGCTTGGTATTAATCCTTGCGCTTGCTCTATACTTGCCATTGTTCGGTATGTATACGAACTAAGTTTGACGTCCAGTTTCGCCCTGTCCGAGGCGCTTCTCGCACCCCGCCACGGGCTCACATCCGCAAGACTTGCTCAAAAATTTCAACGTAGCACAAGCTCCGTAAGAAATTTTTATCGCGCATAAAAAAAATGCTTGTTTGCACAAGCATTTAATAAACACGAGGATATTAAGAGAGAGTAAAT
>JAVBQM010000128.1:0-23285 GCA_031549065.1 Candidatus Gastranaerophilales bacterium
ATTTACGAATTGTTCTGTTTAATTCGCCCTTGAGCATTATATTATGCGGGTTTGAGCTGTAATCTGCGGGTTCCGGGACACTGCAATCTTCTTCGTGCGTGCTCACTGTTTTTGGACAGCGCTGTTTTGCCCTAAGTTCATCATAGAAGCTATTTAGGGTGATTTGTTTAAGCCAACTTTTGAAATTTCTGGGGTCTTTGAGCTTGGCAATATTCTTTGAAAGTTTTATCAAGACGTCTTGCGAGATATCCGAAACCTCTTGGGCATCTGCTTTCAGCCTATATAGGGTTGATTTGACGCTTCTTTCTTCGCGTGTGACCAATTCCGCTAAAGCAGCCTTATCGCCGTTTTTTGCGAGTAAAATCAGTTCTGCAAGCTCCATCTTTTTTAGGCTGTGTTTCATACTATAACTTTGCGCTTTTTATGGTAAATTATCTACATACGAGCCTTGAGGGCCGTGCGGGTGATATTTTAAGGGTTAGATTTTGAAAAGAATTATTGATGCAAATTTGAATAGAGCCTCTGAAGGCCTTAGGGTGCTTGAAGAAATTGCACGATTTTTACTTAATGATGAAACTTTAAGCGCAGAGCTTAAAGTTTCACGACACGAACTTTGTAAGCTTTTTGATTGCGATTATGAAGCACTTTTGATAAGCAGAGATACTCAAAATGATGTCGGGACAGGAGTTTCAAACCCGCGCGAGCGCAGTAATATTGAAGCTGTTTTTAAGGCAAACATTAAAAGAGTACAGGAAGCATTGCGAGTTTTGGGTGAATACTCAAACCACAGAAGTATTTGCGACAAGTTGCGATACGAAACCTATACGCTTGAACAACGTATTTTTGAGGGGTTAAAAATGAATTTAAAAAAATATTTGCTTGAGGGCAAAAACCTTTATCTGGTGACCAATTCAGATAATTTTGAAAATGAAGACGCCTTTTTGGATGCTTTAGCGCTGGCGCTAAAATCGGGTGTGGATATTGTTCAATTGAGAGAGAAAAATCGCCCTGCGAATGAATTTATAGCTTTAGGCAAAAAAGTCAGAGAGCTTGCAAGCACATTCGGTGCAGTTTTTATTGTGAACGACAGGATAGATGTGGCGCAAATTGTTGAGGCTGACGGTGTTCACCTCGGCCAAGAGGATATTCCGATTACGCATGCACGTGAAATTCTTGGAGAGGGTGCTATTATAGGCGCTTCCACCCATTGCCCCGAGCATGCTAAATGCGCAATAGCGGAAGGCGCGGATTATATAGGCGTAGGCCCTGTCTTTAAGACTCCGACAAAACCGCTAAAAACGCCTGTGGGTTTAGAATATGTCGAATGGGCTGCAAAAAATGTTGATATACCATTCTTTGCAATAGGTTCAATTAATCTCGATAATCTTAAAGAAGTTAAAAAAGCAGGCGCCACAAGGGTTGCGCTTATTCGCGAAATAATGTATGCAAAAGATGTCGAGAAAACTGTGAAAAGCTTTAAAGCCTCTCTTACCTAGGATTTTACGTTATTTATATATACTTTATATGTAACATTCCGTAATATTTAGACAAAGAGGAAGCAATTAATTCATAAGAAAAAACTTTATTAATATAAGAATTAGTAGAGAAGTTGTTATGAATGAAATTGAATTAAATACACTTTTTGATATCGTCGCAGACCCCGTTAAAAACGCTTACGTGACCGATACAATCAAAAAGAAAAATGACCTTTTGAATATTGTCAAGATTTTTGAAATAACAAAATCTCAAAGAAAAGAATGTTCACCTATTGCTGCACGCGGACTTGTAGCATTCAGAATGCTTGTTAGCAATAATTAAGATAACGCCGCCAAGTAGCTTTAATCTTTAATTTTAGGCTCATTTTGTATAGTTGAACTATTATCTGCTTTTACTTCAGGCTCTTTAGTTGCCTTTGGCGTTTCAAGATTGGGTTTTTCACCTTTAATCATACGAACCAATTCGTCGTTAGCGCGCTGGAGCTGCGGGTCTTTTTCAGCCTTTACGTCTTCGGGGGTAACTTCAACAGTAATGTCCGGTTCGATACCTTTTTGGTTGATATCAGTGCCATTCGGGGTTAAATATTTCTGAATTGTTATATGTACAGCGCTTCCGTCAGGCAAACGGTTAATTTCTTGCACGAGCCCCTTGCCGAAAGATTTCTTGCCCACAATGAGAGCGCGTTGGTTGTCTTTTAATGCTCCTGATAAAATTTCACTTGCCGAAGCGCTTCCGCCATCGATTAAAACCACAAGCGGAACGTCTGTAACTGTTCTGCGAGTTGCTTTTTGTGTTTCTTTGTAGCCGTCACGGTCAACAGTTGAAACAATTACCTTGCCGTCAAGCAGCATATCTGCAATAAAAATAGCGTTTGTTAAAAGCCCGCCCGGGTTTGAGCGAAGGTCAATGATTATACCCTTTTTGGCTTTATTATCGTTAAGCGCGTTTTGAAACTCTTGAGTAGCGTTTTTGGAAATAAAAGAACTCAGGCGAATGTAGCCCACTCTGTCGTCAAGAGTTGCATATTTAGGCTTTTTAGTTGAAACAGATTTTATTTCAATGTTTGCGCGCGTAATAGTATAGCTTTTGTTGGGTTCATTTTTACGTTTAATTAAAAGTGTTACTTTTGTGCCTTCAGGTCCGCGAATTTTCTCTGCAGCTTTATCAACAGTGATGCCTTTTGTGCTTTCGCCGTTTATTTCAAGAATTTCATCTTCCGCCAACAAGCCTGCTTTTTCACCGGGTGTATCTTCAATCGGCGCAATAATAAGGAGCTTACTGTCTCTTACTCCGATTTGCACGCCAATGCCCTTCAAAGAACCTTGAATCGAGTCGCTTTCTTCGGCGAATTGTTTAGGGTTAAGGAATTTAGTGTAAACATCATTAAGGCTTGAAACCATTGTTTCTATTGCAACATATCCGTCTTCGTCCGTTTTCATTTGCGCATCATATTTATGGCGCCAACGCATCCAATCTTGCTTGTTATTGTCCTTATCTACAAATTTCGTATCAATAAGCTTCCAGACTTTATCATAGGTAACTTGCGGGTTTGCGGCTAAAATCGGATTAAAGCCGGTACCTACGCAAATAAAGCTAAAAATCAGTGCTGTTAGCGTGAATTTCTTTAAAACATATTTCATTTTTTCGTTCATTTAAAAGCTCCGTACGGTCAAATACAGTTTATGTCAAAATTTGAATTTAGGCAAGCAGGCCAGTTGGCTGATGCACAATTATTAAGTATTTTGATTTTCTCTCTTACTTCGATGTAAAATCATACACATGGACTTATCGCACAAAAAATCAATTTTATTATTAACCATATCGTCAATAATTATCTTCGTTATTGTCTACTGTATTACTGCTAAGTTCTTTGAGATAAAGTCTTACGACTTTATGATGAAAAAAGCTTCGGTAAACAAAATGGCGTCTGATGATGTTATTCTTGTGGTAATTGACGACAAAAGCCTTATTGAACTTGGGCGTTGGCCATGGAAGCGCTCAAGATATATACAAATTTTTGATTACCTTAAAAAGTATACCAAAGCGCAAGTTTATGCGTTCGACTCTATTATAATTGCCCCTGATA
This sequence comes from Candidatus Gastranaerophilales bacterium, assembly GCA_031549065.1. GTDB lineage: Bacteria > Cyanobacteriota > Vampirovibrionia > Gastranaerophilales > Gastranaerophilaceae > JAVBQM01. The sequence continues at coordinate 3,584 of JAVBQM010000128.1, forward strand.
CGGAAAACCCCGTTAGTGATGCGGAATTTTTTGGAAAAATTAAAAATTATGACAATCTTGCTGGGGGCATAAGCTTTATTTCCAATCCTTTCCCGGATGAAAACGTTGCAACCCTGTATAACCAACTTTTGAGAGAAAAAAATGATATAAAAATAATCGATAAAAGAACGTCGAAAAATGAGACAGAAAGCCGTTTCCACAGCTTTACACAGTCGCCTGTCTCATACATAAAAAATATTAGAGCGGTCGGGTCTTTAAATATTGATGATGATAATGCGGAAGATGTTTATGTTAGAAAAGCACACCAGCTTGTTGAATACGATGGCGGGCTATACCCTTCCTTGCCGCTTGTGGTTTATTCAAAAGTAACAGGCATTAAGGAATTTACACTCACAGACAAATATTTAACCGGCTCAAACGGGAATTATCATCTTAAAATGCCTGCTTACAGCGAAAACGGCGTGGTTTATTCTTACATTTGCTTTTATAACACCAAAGACGGGTTATATTCACACAAAAAAGTTTCTGCTTCAGACGTTATAAAAAGCCTTGAAGCCTTAGAGCAAGGCAAGGAACCGATTTTAGACCCTAAAATTTTTGACGGCAAAATTGTTTTTGTGGGCGCTCTTGCTAACGCGCAGGCCCTTGAAGACATCCAGCGAACGCCAATTTCAAGCAAGTTTTCTGGGCTTGACATTCAAGCAACCATTTTCGACAACTTATATAAAAACCAATTCTACACCCGTGCGAGTGAAGTTTTCAATTTGCTGTTGTGCACGGCGCTTTTCTTATTGGTGCTTCTTGCGGTGCGCTCTATGCCGATTTCTGTGGCGTTTCTTTGTGCTGCAAGCACAATGTGTCTGCTTCTAATTTTTGTTTACATGATGTATATGCACAACATTGCCACAAGCTTTATTGCGCCAGAGGTTTTCATTGTTATGGCAATAGGTATGGGTTATGCTTACCGCTACCTGACCGAGGGGCACAAAAAGGACAAAATCCAGAGCGCAATGGGCAAATACATTTCAAAAGACGTTATGAAAAACGTTATTGACAACATTGACATTAAAGACGTTGGCTTAGGCGGTAAACGTGCGAATGTAACAGTTCTTTTTATCGACATAAGGGGCTTTACAACAATCAGCGAAAGGCTTAGTGCGCAAGAAGTTGCGGCTATTTTAAACGAATATTTTTCTGCGCTTGCGCCCATAATTGATAAACATAACGGGATTTTAAACAAATTTATGGGTGATGCCATTTTGGCAATTTTCGGCGAACCGATTCAAGATGAAAACCACCCCGTAAATGCCGTAAAATGCGCTAATGAGATGTTAAGAGCAATAAAAAACTTGCAAGAAAAATGGCTCATGGAAGGTAAGCCGCGCATTGATGTGGGCGTCGGCATTGCAACAGGCGATGCGTTTGTGGGTAATATCGGCTCTGAAGAACGCCTTGAATACACGGTTATAGGCGATACCGTGAACACTGCAAGCCGCATTGAAAACTATAATAAAGTTTATAAAACGAAGTTTCTGATTTCAGAAGAAACCTTCGAGCGCGTTCAAAAACACGTGGATGTGCTTAAAATCAGGGATGTAAGTGTCAGGGGAAAAACCAAAAAAATCAATATTTATGAAGTACTAAGGTTGATTAAGTGAGCTTTTGGGCGCTTTACAAGCAAATTAACAAGGGAATTGAGGTTGAAATTGAACACAAATACATCGATTTTGTGGGCAATAAAAGCTCATTTTCAGATTTTGTTCTGTCTTCTTTAATAAAGCTGGGAAGACTGGTAGATAAGGCCGAAGCTGCCCGCTTGGAACCTATTCGAAAATGCTTTGAACAATATACTTTTGATTCGGCTTCAGGAAGACGCACGTCAATTAATATGCTTGAAAAAGCCTTGGAGCATTTTTATAAACTGTTTAAAGAAATTGAACGCAAGGAAGAACTTGTAAGGCAGTATAGCGAGAAAGTTCGCGAGCTGAGCGAAAATGCCGAAGGGCTTGAAAACATTGATGTTGCCTGGGTTAAGGGGGTTGGGCCAAAACTGGCACTTGTGTTTAAAAAACTTGGAATTTCAACTGTTGCACAGCTTTTGGAATATTACCCGCGAAAATATATAAATTATCAAGGCGCTGTGAAAATTCGCGACCTGAAAATCGGGGATGAAGTCTGTATTTTCGCCCGTGTGAAAAGCGTTGGCGCCTATTCGACCAGAAATCGCCTCACGGTTTTAAATGTGACATTGGAAGATTCCACGGGAACTTTGGGTGTAACTTTCTTTTATAAGGCGCTTAACCGCAATATGCTTCACCGATATAAGGCGCAATATCCTGTTGGGGCGGGTGTGAGCGCAATCGGGAAGGTTAAAAAGGATTCATACACAGGTAAATTGACGCTCGATAAAGCGGAAATACAAATTTTGGGGTTTGACGCGGCCAAGGGTGACGGGAAAAATAAAATTGTCCCAATATATCCTTTAACAGAAAATTTAGCCCCGAAAACTTTACAACGCGCGATTTTAAACGCCTATGAAGCTTACGGAAGCAAGCTCGACGAGTGCTTGCCGCTTTCTCTTGTTGAGGAGCTGGATTTATTAAATAAAAAAGAGGCTGTTTCAAAAATTCATTTTCCAAATAACCAAAAAGACGTCGATAAAGCACGCTTCAGGCTGGTTTTTGAAGAGTTGTTCTTGCTCCAACTGCACCTTAATTTGATGCGCGAGCGTAATAAAAAAACGAACACTTCAATCCCTCTTAAAATTAAAAAAGGCGGGCTTGTTGAAAGGTTTATCGAGGGGCTTCCGTTTGAACTTACGGGCGGACAAAAGGACGCTGTGGATGAAATCTTGCGCGATTTGAACTCAACAGAACCTATGCAGCGCTTGCTTCAGGGGGATGTCGGTTCCGGAAAAACCGTTGTGGCCTGCATTACGCTTCTTGCCGCTATTGAAAACGGTTATCAGGGCGCCATTATGGCCCCAACTGAGATTCTTGCTTCGCAGCATTATAAAAATTTTATTGAATGGCTGACGCCTCTAAACCTTAGCATAGGGTTATTTTTGAGTAAACACGGAGCAAAATTGCGAAAAGAAATGGTAACTTCTCTTAAAAACGGGCAGACTCATCTTGCAATCGGTACTCACGCGCTAATTCAAGAGGGGGTTGAATTTTCAAACCTTGGTGCGGTTGTAATAGATGAACAACACCGCTTTGGCGTTAACCAGAGAACAAACCTTCTTAATAAATCTGAAAGTCCCCAAATGCTTACCATGACAGCAACTCCAATTCCGCGTACGCTTGCACTCACAGTCCATGGTGACCTTGATGTTACTACAATTGATGAACTTCCAAAGGGTAGAAAACCAATCATAACAACGCTTTCAAACTCACGTACCTCCTCGTACAATCTTATTAAAGAAGAAATTGCAAAGGGCCGCCAGGCTTATATCGTCTATCCTTTAATTGATGAGAGCGAAACAATAAGTGCCAAAAATGCTACTCAAGAGGCACAAAAGCTTGCCGCAACAACGTTTTCAGACTACAAAATCGGTTTATTGCATGGCAAATTACCAAACGAAGAAAAAGACAAAGTCATGGCTGATTTTAAGGCCAAAAAGTACGACATTCTTGTTTCCACAACAGTTGTAGAGGTTGGTGTAGATGTGCCCAATGCCACTGTTATGATAATTGAAAATGCCGAACGTTTTGGCCTTTCGCAGCTTCACCAGCTTCGCGGCCGTGTCGGCCGCTCAGACAGCCAATCTTATTGTATTCTCACAACCGCTTCATCTTCAAAACAGGTCAAAGAGCGCCTGGGAGTACTTGTGCAAACAAATAACGGCTTTATTGTCGCCCAAAAAGACCTGGAGTTGCGCGGCCCGGGTGAATTTTTAGGTACGCGCCAAAGTGGTCTTCCTGATTTTGGCCTTGCTGATATTGTTAATGATATTGAAATTCTTGAACTTGCGCGTGAAAAGGCGATTGAGTTTGTCAAAACCCAAGACATTAACACTCACCCTGCCTTAAACCGCGAAATTCAAAAACGCGGCATACTAATGAATTTGCGTTCCGGTTAAATTTTTATGGTAAAATTTATACAAATTTGGAGTTTTTAAAAAATGATCAAACTTACACAAGCACACGTTTTAGGGGTAATAATTGCATTTTTGCTGGGCATTTTCATTGTTCCGATTGTAATTTATTTTTCTAAAAAAGCAGGGCTTGTAGATAAGCCGGATGAGCGAAAAATCCACGTAGGCGAAATTTCGCGCCTTGGCGGTGTGGGAATTTGGCTTAGCGCCATGCTTACCTTTGCGCTTTTAATTATCTTAAGTTATTACCCAAAAGGCGTGGGGCTTTCGGGCATTATTGTCGGCGGGTCTTTGATGTTTTTACTTGGGCTTATAGATGACATTTTTACCCTGAACGCCAAGTTTAAATTCCTGATACAAATTTCAATCGCAACCATGGTGATACTTTTAGGCGTGAGAATTGATGATATTATTTTGCCTGTTTTGGGCACGGTAGATCTTGGGCTTCTTTCTTACCCTATAACGCTTTTGTGGATTGTGGGTATTTCAAACGCACTTAATTTTATTGACGGTGTGGACGGCCTTGCGGGCTCAATCGGAACAATAGCCTGTTGCGCGATTGGGGTTGTGTCGCTTACGGTTAGTCCGTCTTCCCCTGTTACGGCGCTCGTTGCTTTTATTTTAATGGGTGCGATTTTTGCGTTTCTTATGTTTAACTATAACCCCGCGAAAGTCTTTATGGGCGATTCCGGCTCGCTTTATGTGGGTTTTATGCTTGCTACTCTTTCTATCACCGGTATTGCAAAAGGCTCTGCCCAATTTGCATACCTGCCGCTCATAATTCTTCTTGTACCGATTTTGGATGTTGCTTTTTCATCCACAAGGCGTATTTTAAAAGGCGTGAGCCCCTTTACGGCCGACAGCGAACACATTCACCATAACCTTTTAAATGCCGGTTTTTCGCAGGACAAAGTTGTTTTCTCGCTTGCCTCAATTGGCATGGCCTGTGCACTTTTATCCATTGCAATTGTCGTTTTAGCTCCTTCAAGCACTCCGCTTGCTGTCGCAGTAGGCACCAAGGGCAAATACTTTCTTTGGGCATTGGGCCTTATTGTGGTATTATTATTATTAAGTGTATCCAGTAAATTAATCAAAAAAACTAACAAATGAAGAAGATTTTACTGACAACATTGTTATATTTTTTATTAATAACGCCATCTTTCGCGATCAAGATAGGGTTGCAGGACGGTGTAAATTATGCTGTTGTGGGTACATCAGTTGAAGGCGCTATAGAAGACAGGAACACCAACAAGCTTATTTATCGCACCTCTGCCAGAAAACCTTATGAAATAAGGCCCCATGACGGCACTTTGGCCATTAGGATTGACGGGCGATTTTACAAGCTTGGAACCAGTATAATTTCTGTGCAAACACCTGAATATAAATATTTTGTCAGCGCTAAACGTCGTTGGTATCGAGGCGAATTGATTATTGCAAATGTGAACGGTAAACTTATCGTTATTAATAACCTGCCTCTTGAACAGTACCTTTTGGGCGTAACGCCTGCAGAAATGCCCTCCAGGTGGAATTATGAGGCGCATCGCGCGCAAACAATTGCTGCACGCTCTTATGCTATTGCAAATCTCGGTAAACGCGCCAAACGAGGCTATGACCTTCTTGATACACCGTATGATCAAGCCTATGGGGGCGCTTCGGTTGAAACTCGCCAAACCAACCAGGCTGTTGTTTCCACTAAAAACATTGTGCTTACTTATAACAACAGGGTTATTCCTGCCTATTACCACGCTTCTTCAGGCGGCCATACCGTACAAAGCGGCGCGATTTGGTCTACAAACCTGCCATATTTAAAATCTGTTAATGGACAAGACGGGGGTATCAGAAAAATGGGGCATGGCGTCGGCATGAGTCAATATGGTGCAAATAACCTAGCTGCGCAGGGGTATAGCGCTGATGAAATTCTAAATTACTATTATAATAACATAGGTTTTGCAAGGGTTAAAGCGCTACTCTAACAAGGGTTTTACTGTATGCTATCCTTGTAACACAAGCCCTCATTGAATTTATAGAAAAAAAGTGCTTGCCAAGTGCCGAAAAATGTGTATAATCAGAAATGTACACAGAAAGGAGTTCATCATGAACAAAGAAGAATTGGTAAAAGCAGTTGCAGAGAAAGCAAAAGTTTCTCAAAAACAATCAGCAGAAGTATTAGCTGCAGTACTTGATACTATTGAAAAATCAGTAGCTAAAGGTAAAAAAGTTACTTTAGTTGGTTTCGGTACTTTTGAAGCTAGAAAAAGAGCTGCTAGAACTGGCCGCAACCCACAAACTGGCGCTGCAATTAAAATTGCTGCAAAAACAGTTCCTGCTTTTACAGCCGGTAAAAAATTCAAAGAACTCGTTAAGTAGTTTCGAATTTTTGAAAAGAAATTTTAGAGCCATTCTTCACAGGGTGGCTCTAATTTCATGTTAAAATTCTTATATGCCTCACTTTTTAATTAAATCCAACGATGTTAAAAATGCCTCCGTTACACTTGTGGAGCCTGAATTGCTTGCACATTTTAGCGTTATGAGGGTTCGTGCGGGTGAAGAATTAAAACTTATTGACGAAAATAAGAACGTCTATTATTGTACTGTTGAAACTTTTTCAAAACGCGAACTGGTTGCAAGAGTTATAAATGAAGCTCCATCGAAACGTTTTTTACCTTTTAAAATTACTCTGGTGCAGGGTATATTAAAACCCGACGCGCAGACTTTAGCGGTTGCAAATGCAGCGCAAATGGGCGTAAGCGAGTTTTTACCGGTGATTATGGATAATTCCACGGTTAATTTTAATTCAGTGCGCGAAAAGCAGGAAAAGTGGCAAAAAATTGCAGATGAGGCTTTCAAACAGTGCGAAAGAGCAGATTTAATGGATGTTCTGCCTCCTGTTGTAAGCCTTGAAGAAGCGTTAGAAAATAAGCAAAATGTTGTGGTTTTTGCTGAACGCAACGCTAGTGCGACGCTCGAAGGAATTAAGGGAGATGTTACCGCTGTTATAGGCCCCGAGGGTGGTTTCAGTAAGAGTGAATTTGAGTTTTTTGCGCGCCAAAAATACCCTCTTGTATCAATTGGAAATCTTATTCTAAAAGCTCCAAACGCGGTTGTAGCGGGTTTGGCGCAAATAATATATGAGAAAAATAATGGCTGAAGTTTATTTAGTTGGCGGCTTTATACGCGATAAAATTTTAAATAAAACAACACCGGATAAAGACTTGGTGGTTGTAGGCGAAAGCGCTGAAAGCTACGCCAATAAGCTCGGTGGCAGGGTGGTTCTTCTTGATAGTGAAAATCAAATTTATCGCGTTGTTATGGAAGACGGGACATATTTTGATGTCACATCAACAGATGATCTTGAAAAAGATGCCCAACGCCGTGATTTCACGATTAATTCAATATATCAAAATCTTGAAACAGGCGAGTTTTTTGACCCGCATAATGGTAAAGACGCCATTACCAAGGGAAAAATAGAAACCACACATCTTGAAAACCTCAGTGATGACCCGCTTCGTATGCTTCGTGCGTTTAGATTTGCAGCGACCTTGGGTTTCGCAATTGATGAAAAAATTCTGGATTTTATAAGTAAAAATGCGGCACTTATTCAAAATGTTGCAAAAGAGCGCATAAATTACGAACTGATAAAAATTTTTGAAGGCGATTGGATAGTTGACAATCTTTATTTGATGCACAAAACCGGTCTTTTGGCGGAAATTTTCCCTTTTGTGCGCGAAATTGAGAAAATTCCCTCAAATACTCATCACCACTTACCCTTGTTGGAGCATTCCATTGAAACTGTGCGCAACCTGAACAGTCACGACCCTTTGCTTAGAATCGCAGCTTTTATACACGACATAGGCAAACCTTGTTGTTGGACAATAGAGGAAAATAGTGGTCGTCACCGCTTTATAGGTCACGATATTAAGGGCGAAAAACTGGCCGCAGATGAACTTAAGCGTCTTAAATTTTCGCGCAAGCAAATTGAATTTATTTCAAAAATGGTGCTTCATCATATTTACCCTTCAAGTCTGATGCAACAAGAAGATCGCACAGACAAGGCCCTAATTCGTTTTATACGCAAACTTGACCCTTGGGTTGAAGAAGTAATCGCCCTTGCGCGCGCCGACAGGTTGAGCGCTCAAGGCCCCGCCATAACTCCTGAAAAAATCGCTCAAAACCTTGAAAACCTTAATGAACTTCTTGAATTCTATAAAAAAATTAAGCCCAGAATGGTCGAACTTCCGAAACTTCTTAATGGCATAGAAATTGCAGAATTGCTAAGCCTTAAACCCGGTAAAGCTCTGGGTGAAGTTGTGGATATGCTACACGAAGCACAGCTTGAAGGCGCTGTTAAAACAAAGGAAGAAGCCGTTGAGTTTCTGGTTCAACAATACGGGCAAACCCCTGAAAAGTCCCGTCTAAATTAGAGAAAATTACCTTCATATAGCCGTTTTCCGTCTCTGCTGTTCGTGCATAAATTACGGCGTTTTTATTATAATTATCTTCACAAGGACTAGCTTTAAACTTGCCCACAGTTTGGTGCGCTTGTAAGAATACGATGTAATTTTGTCCTTCAATATTTTTCAAATCTACCTGATAATGGCCCGATGTAAGCAAAATACCGGAACTATCTTTAACTTGCGCCCCGAGAGTTATAACAGGTTTTGTGCTCATTGGGTTTCTAATTGCCCCTATTTCACTCGGCGCATCGCCAAAATATTGCGGCGTTTGCCCCTGCGAATCGCCGGAACCTTGCGGCACACCCCAGAACCATTTTGTAAATTTTGAAGGTTCTTTTTTCTTTTTTTGCGCCTGTTTGGGGGTCATGCTGTTAACCGCCTTGTCGAATTCCTTGTCGGTTACCATTTTTTGCCCGGCAAAAGGATCATTCAGAAATTTGAAGTCGAAATCAAAAACATCTTCATCGGCTCGAACGCTTGTGCTGCAAAGTAAAATTAATGCTAATAATAAAAACTTTTTCATAAAACCTTCGGTTTATCACAATAATATCTTAATGTTTTTTATAATTCTTTCAACTGTTCACTCGTATCAAGGTATTTTGCCAATGTCTTAGCATCCCCCTTGAGTTTGAAGTATTCTGCAAATTTTTGCGTGGTTTTGAGGTTATAAGAACGACCATTTTTATCTTTGTGGCGCGACACAAGGCCTTTTTCAACTAATTCCGCAACGTGTTCATAAGCGCTTGAGCGCAATTCTTTTAATACTGATTGACGAATTGGTTCTTTAAGAGCAATTATTGTCAGCGTTTTCAACACTGCAGGTTTAAGTTCAACAGGGCAGAGCTTTTCAACGATATTCAAATGTTCGGCGCGTACCTGAATTATGTAACCGTCTTCATCGTCAATTTCAAGCGCTCCTTCGCGGGAAGAATAGTCAAACATTAAATCAAGCAAAGCGCTTTCAACCTCATCCTCCGGCGCCCCAAGAAGTTCCGCGATTTCACCCGGGTGCATTGCGCGCGCTGTTACAAAAAGCGCGGCCTCGATCTGTGCTTTCAGTTCCTCAACTTGCATCTTTCACCAATTCTTTAACCAGCTTTACCACAGGGTTTTCGCCTTTTTTAACATAAAGTTTCCCGTAAAACTCATCTTGTACGATTACATAATTTTGTTCTGCTGCCAAAAACAACAGCGCAATATAAGCGCTTGAGCGGTCAAAACCAAGCAGAGAAAGTTCCCTGAGTTCGATTTTTTCTTCGCGCTCAAGAATTTTCGCTAAATTTTGGTCCATTTTTTCAACAATTTGCCTGATGTACTCATCATGCGCAAGGTTCTTAATATCAACCGCGCTTAACCTTGCATAGTTGCGCACGCGGCGTTTTTGGCGATCAAGCGTGTTTTGAAGGGAGCGTTTTTTCTCTAACTCTTCATAGAATTCAAGGTGGCGGATTAAATCTTTCAAAGTTACGCTGCGGTTACGGTTCAGGCGCACACTCGTTCTTCTTTGCAATACTTCCTCAAAAGAAATCACGTTTGAAGAGCTGAATTGCATTTGTTCGCCCTCGAAACCCTCGTTCATTCCGTCATCTTCAATAAATTCATCATATTCCGGTTCAAAATCCATTAACTCAATGCCTTCAAGCACGTTGGATTTCAACTTCAATAAAACTGATGCAAACAAAAGCGCGCGACCTGCGAATTTCAGGTTATTATTAGCTTTTAATTCAATTAATTTGAGCGTGTATTTATCGTAAACATCTACAATATCAATATTCCAAGGGTCAATTTTACCGGATTTTGCAAGGTCTACAAGGATTTCAATAGCATCCATTTCCTTATCTTTAGGCGCGGTAGCGCCGAAAAACCCGTCTTGCTGAGAAATCATTTCAAAATCACCACCGCCAAAAGACATATCTGCGGCAGCATCAAGACTTCCGACGCTTGCTATGGCTGACGTTTGCTCGTTTATATCATCTGTATAAAAGTTTAAATTTGCTTCCATTGTTTGCTCTCTACTCTTCTTTTAACTTAATTCCGCTTATTTTTGTTACCCCTTTGTCTTTTTGGGTTACGCCAATCATTCTATCCGCGCTGTCTATCATCGGTTTTCTTAGACTTATTACAACAAATTGTGTTTCTTTTGCCTGGTTATTTAACATATTTGCCAGTTTTTCAACGTTTGGCCCGTCAAGGTGCATATCAACCTCGTCAAACGCGTAAAATGGCGCAGGAAGATGTTTTTGTACCGCAAAAACAAATGCTAGCGCCGTCAAAGTTTTCTCTCCGCCGCTCATACCCGCAAGACGCTGCTTTTTCTTGTCGCGCTGAGTGGCTTCAAACGTCAAACCGCCGGAGAACGGGTCAGTTTCATTTTCCAACACAAGCGTACCTTCACCCTCGGAAAGTTCTGCAAAAATTGCTTTAAAGTTATCGTTGACGGACTTATATGTTTTAATAAATGTCTCTTTTTTAAGGCTTTCATAACCCTTCATGCGGTTTGCAATTTCGACTTTCTCGGCGCTCAACGTGTTGATTTTGTCCCTAAGTTCATTTTGACGCGCCAAAACCTCATCGTAATCAGTAAGCGCGCGCATGTTAACGGGCTCCATATCGTCCATTCGTTTCTGCAAACGACTTATTTTATTGGTTATTTCTTCAATTGAAATTTCAACGGGCTCGATTTTATTTGGGTCAATGCCCGCTTCAATAAGTTCTTCTCGTGCGGCCTCTAAAATCGGTTCAAGTTCACGGCGGCGCGCTTTATAGCTTTCAATTTGTTCGTCTATGCGCGTCAACTGGTTGTCGTAAATGTCGTTCCGTTTTTCAAGGTTAAGAAGTTCGCCGTTAGCCTCATCACGTTTTTGTTGAAGCTCCACAAGATTTTCGCCCAGTTTCACAATTTCAGCCTCAAGCACTTCAAGTTCTTTTAAGAAGCCTTGAATATCAATCTCAAAGCGCTCCTTGTCTGTTTTAAGGTTTTCATTTTCCCCTAAAAGACGTGTGATATCAGCCTTGCGCTGTTCAATAATCGTGCTGTGGAAGTTTATGTTAATTTTTTCTTTTTCAATTTCATTACTTGTCGTGTTAATTGCGCTCTCTGTGGTTCGAATTTTACCCTCAATTTCACCAGTCATTTCCTTGAGTTTGTTGAGTTCGCCCTCGTCGATCATTTTTTCAACATCTTCAATGGCGCCCGTTTTTTCAAGAATTTCATCGCTTAATTTGATATGCTTGTTTTCAAACGCGTCAAGCTCGTTTCCGATTTTTTTCAAAAGCGGCGCGATTTCAGCAATGCGCGCTAGTTTCTTCTCGATATTTTCAAGAGTTGTGCTGTTATTTTTAATTAAATTTTGAAGCTCCATTTTGCCGCTGTTGTATTCATTCGAGGCGTTTGAATAATCCGCACGAACCTTATCAAGCCTGGCTTCAAGTTCATTTTTTTTCTTTTCAAGTGTGTCATATTGTGCTTCAAATTCATCAAGACGTTTTAAGAATGTTTGCAATTCTTTATCGTCAACCTTGCCGAAAGCCGCACCTTCTCGCTTTTTGGCGCCACCTGTAATTGCGCCGGATTTTTCAAAAAGCTCGCCATCAAGCGTTACAATACGATATTTACCCATTAACTTTTTGGCGCAGTGCATATCTTCAACAACAAGGGTGTCGCCAAGGGCAAAATAAAACGCATCTAAATATTTATCTTCAAAATCAAGCAAATTAATTGCATAATCAATCACGCCGTTGTCTTTCGGTAATGGAAGTTTGTGCGGCGCACCTTTCAATTTGTTTAAAGGAAGGAAAGTTGCCCTGCTTTTCCCGCTCGATTTTAAAAGCTCAATCGCGCGCGTGGCAACGTTTTCATCGTCCACAACAACAAATCTTGAGCGACCGCCAAGAGCAATATCAATCGCATCGGAGTATTGCGCGTCAACATCTAGAAGCTGCACTAATGGCGCATGAACACCGCGAATGTTCGACGCCAGAACCGTTTCAACCCCTGCGCCAAGCCCATATTCTTTAAAAGCTTGTTTTTTCGCCTCCATTGTTGCAATTTTTTTATGCGCAAGTTGGATGTTATAGTTTGCATCTGAAAGTTGATTTTTAACCTTATCAAGTTCATCGAAAGTAATGCGCTGAACGGTTTTACACTCTTCCATTTCTTTTTCAAGAGTGCCGATTAATAGCCCCAATCTGTCTTTTTCGCTTGTGAAATTTTTAGAGACAAGCTCCATATTTTCAATTGCTGTGTTAGCCTCATCAGACTCCTTCTTGAGGTTCTCAAGCTGGTTTTCAAGCGGCAATTTTTCTTTGATAAGTTCAGTTTCGCTGTCTTTAAGGGCATCAAGGTCGCGTCTTAATTGGTTGCGTTTTTCGATGTGCTCATCAGCGGTTTTAGTCATTCCGCCCATTTGAGCTAAAATATTTTTAAGTTCCTGCTTTTCTTCCGCAAGCTGCATTTCAAGCTTTGAAATTTCTTCGCGTTTTTCCCCAATTCTCGTGGTTATTTGTTCACTTTGAGCTTTGGCATTTTCTATACCGTTATTTGCGCCCTCAATAGTTTTTAAGTTGTCGTAAACCAGTTTATCGCAATGCGCCATGGAGGTTTTTTTGCGCTCAATGTCGCCTTTTTTCTCTTCGGCCTGTTTTTTTACTTCAAGCTGCTGGTCTTCACCCTTGGCCCTAACTTCATCTGAAAGCCTTTTGCACTCTACCTTTTGAAGTTCAATTTTTTCGCCAAGCTCTTTTTTATCAACTTCAAGTTTTTTCTTTTCTTTGCCGCCATTGAGGATGTTTTCATGCACAATATCGAGCGATTTTTTGGAATCAAAATAGCGAACGGTAGTAATTTGCCCCTCGAGATTTGTTTTTTCATCTTTAAGAGTTTTATATTTCAGTGCAATTTCGCGCTCGGAACTAAGTTGTTCAAGTCGTGTGTCAATTTCGCCCATAATGATGTTTGAACGGCCAACCCTTGTGTCAACAGTTTCTAATTCGCGCGTAGCTTGTTCGATTTTACGGTCAAAATCAGCAACCCCTGCGATTTCATCAAGAATTTTTCGTCTTTCATTTGGCGAACAGTTTGTAATACTTGTAACATCACCCTGCATAATAACGTTATAGCTGTTTGGAGTAATGTTGTATTTTTCAAGCTCAAAGTGCATTTGTGACAGCGTACAGACCTTGTCGTTAATGTAATAAGTGCTGTTGAAACCTTGTGACGACTTCTTTACGCGCCTTGAAAAACTCATATCGCCGTCTTTGGCGGTTTCGAAAACCACCTTTACGTAAACTTCGTTACGATTGTTGTGGGTGGAAATAAGGTCTCCAACCCCGCGCTCAGAGCGTAACGCGCGGGAAGTACTCAGGCCGAGAGCAAAAAGAACAGCATCTACAATATTACTTTTACCAGAACCGTTGGGGCCGGAAATGGTAGTAAAACCGGGCAGAAAAGGTATGCTGACCTTATTTGCAAAGGATTTAAAATTATCTATTTCAAGTTCTTTGATTCTCATTTTATTGTAATGCCTAATTTGCCCAAGAATAGTACTATAACTACATTACACAACATTTAGCCATGGCATGTCAAATTGTGTAGCAATTTTTACACCAAACGTATGGGCCAAAGTCATGCAAGACTTGAATTTTACGCGTAATTCAAGCTTCTTTTTACCTCTTCTTCAACCTCTTTAATTGCAAGGTTGTCACCTGTTTCGCCTTTAGAGCGTATTTTTCTTGATAAAATTGCAATTGTAGGTTGCAAAATTCCAACAAAAAGAATTGCTATGCCGATATTTGCAAAAATTGCACCGGCTTTAAGTTTGCGGGCTTGAGAAAGAAACTTATCGGTGTCTTTGCCGCCCTTTGCTTTAAGCATCTCGAGCATATTATTTGCAGTTTGCTTTAATTTTCCGGGCTCAACTAAGTGCAGCGCGCTGACCTCACCGTTTTTCAAGGTCTTAATTTCGCCCGTATTTTTTAAAAGGTCGATAAACTTATCGCCTTTTGAAAATACTTGCTTTACGACCTCTCCGTCTTCAAGCTTTGCAAAGTTTTCCGCGGCCTCTTTTAGGCTGCCGTCTTTAACCATTTGCTTAAATCCTTTATCGGCTAAAACTCGATAATCAAGGTCAATAGGGCGTTTCAGTGCTCTTGCACCGATTTTTTCAAGCCCTTTTTGAATTGGTTCTGCCAGCAAGTAAATAAAGGCAAAATTCATGGCTTCCTTGAGCCCTATTTCAAATTTTTCGCCCTTGCGGCCATGTTTCACGCGAGTTGAAAAGATGCCGACATCCAAAATTGACATGTTTTTTACAGGGTTAAACATATATTCGCTTAAAGCGGTACCGGCACCTTTGAACGCAAGGCCTTGCGTATTGTTGCGCCCTGAGCCTTTAAATGCTTGAAATGTGTTATTTTCACTTACGGATTTATTTATGTATTCTCCACAGCGTTTCCGTTCCGTGATTTGTTTTTCGACTCTTTGGCGCGCGTCTTTTTCGGTTGTTTTTTGCTTATATTTAATTAAAGCAGTTAGTGCCACAAGACATGCTGCTGTTGCCGCAACAAATTTTGAGGCAAAAAGCGCTTTTGTAAGCCCTTGGTGTTTATTGATTCGCTCTAGTGATGATACTTGATCTTTTAGCCCGGATTCTTTCGCGCGTTCTATCATAACCCCAATATTATCAACGCTTTTGGGGTTTAGTTTCCTAACGTCAAAGCGTGGGTCAATTTTTGCAATTTTATAGGCGGTTAAATCAAAAACTTTTTTTAAAAGCGGAATGCCGCCAAGCCAGATAATCTCTGTTCCAAACTCCTCAATGGCTTTTTCTTTGCCGTCTTGTGCGCTGCCATTTTTCTTGTGGATGAGTGTGACACCGATAGAATTTCCGGTATCTTTAGCAATAACAGGTACAATTGAACCGGCGCTGTCGCCGAGTTTTGATATTATGGATGTTGTTATGCCCGAAATTGCCATTTTTTCCTATGCCGATTACAGTCCCCAGATGAGACTCATTAATTTTTGTACTGTTGCATTCTTATAGTTTGGTGAAATTTCCATAATTTTCCAGTTTTCCACGTTTTTATACAAAGCCGCTGAACATTTTTTATTGCCATAAAAAGCCGCAATGTTACAAATTATAACATGAGCTTTTTTCGTTGCAAATCGCTAGAAAACCGTGGTACAATAGGGGCATGATTTACGATAACATTAAAAATTACAGAAATTACCTAGGCATTAATGATTCGATTGATATCGCGCTTAATTCTTTAGTTAGAACAAATTTCGAGAGCTTGGCTCCCGGAAAATATCAAATTTCGGATGACAAAATATATGCACTTGTTCAGGAATATGAAACTAAGACCAAGACAGCACTTGAGGTTCACCGTAAATACATCGATATTGCGTATATGATTTCAGGCGAAGAAAAAGTTTTGTTTTCTGATATTTTGAATTGTACCAATTCGCATGGTTATGATGATGAAACAGACGCGGAATTTTTCGGCGAAACTTTTTTACCGGCACAGCAAATAAATATGCGTGAAGGCGATTTCCTTATTTTCTTCCCGAATGACGGGCATGCCTATACAAAAGAAAATGTTTCAACATTTATTAAAAAGGTTGTCATAAAAGTAGCGCTAAACTAGGATTTATCCTCTGTTTCAGATCCACTGGTTGAATAGAAAATCGACATTGCATTTGCGTTAAACCTTGGGAATTTGTCTTTCATCTCGTCAATTTCTCCCTGAATTCCAAATGCTCTGATTTCTTCAGTCGTCACACGGCCGTCATGGTTTTTGTCAATCTCATTAAAATTTGACATAACGGTATCAAGAAGGGTGTTTGAACCATTGGACTGAGCGCAAAGCTGTGTTATTTCTTCAAGTGTCATACCTTGATTAGACATGGTATTTGTGTAGTTTTGAAGTTCATCTGCGGTAATTTTACCATCACCATCTTTGTCAAATTTGCCAAAATTTGTTGTTAAATATGCGCGGAATTGAGAGTTTATAAGGTTTTTATTTTCGTTATTGCTTGTATCTTTTAACTTATCCAGAGTCAAGCTCTCGCCTTCTCCAAGATAGTTAAAATTGCTCACCAAGCCCTGAATCGCCTGTGTAAAAAGACTGCTCCCGTTTAAACGTGTTCCCATTTTATCTAACCTTTTATTACTTAACATTTTTATATTAATGTTGCCTGTGGAAAAATCAAACCACCATAAAGATGAAGTTTGCGAAATGTAAAATTTATATTATGGTTAACATATTCTTTGCTTCACGCTACTTTAACAACAAGAAGGGAAAGGTTTTTTTGAAAATATTTGCCATAAGTAATTACAACAACTTTATTGGCCCACGAATGCAACGGGTGTCTTTTGGGGTGTCAAACAAACAAACGCAAGCCGATACTTTTCAGAAAACCCGAAAACCCGAATCTTTTTATACGCTTTCCAAAATGGCATATTCGGGCCAAAACGGGCAAATTAAAGAGTTATTTAAAAAACCAGGATATAACACTGAGACATTGGAAAAACTTTTTCAAATGCAGGATAAAAACGGAAGAACACCCTTGCATAAAGCCCTGCTTGGAGCGAGTTTTGAGGGTGTCTTGAAATACACGCAAGACGAGCTTGAGACCATGTTTTTAAACGAAAGAATAATGAGAGGGAGACTGCAAGAAGTTGTCGCAATTCGAGAGAATATACAAGAACCACCCGGTTATTTATCAACCGTTCAAACAATGTTGCAACCATTCGCAAATAACCCCGGTATGCTGAAAAAAATTCTTACAGTGCGCGATTTTGAGGGGCAAACGCCAATTGATTATGCTGTGCGATTAGGACTGGATTATACTCGAACAATGCTTCATTCGCTTGAAAAATATCCTGAAACCATGAAAGAAGTGTTTTTAGACAAAGGCCACGGAAAGAGCACGCTTCTCCACGTCCTTGCTCGACAACCCCAAAAGCAACAGGTTATTTTTGAGTTAATAAGGCCTTTTAAAAACGACCCCGAGGCCTTAAAAGAATTACTTATGGCGCAAGATTGGCGCGGCAATACTCCCTTGCATCTTGCCCTAAAAAGCGCTGACGCGGATTTTGAAAATGTTGATGCGTTGCTTCATCCGCTTAAAAACAATCCAAGCGTTTTAAAAGAACTGCTTACGGTAAAAAACGATCAGGGAAAAGCGCCTTTTGAACTTATCACATACTATAGAGACGACAAAGTTTCTCAAGTTGTGGAGTCGTACATAAAAATTGCAACCGACGCCGATAAGGGTGAAGCTTAGCTACTTTTCGATTTTTGTGCCGACGCCCTCTTCTGTAAAAATTTCAAGCAAAAGGGAGTGTTCAAGACGGCCGTCTAAAATATGCACCGAGCCGACACCTTCTTCTACTGCGGTTTTACAGCTTTGAATTTTTGGTATCATGCCGCCTGAAATTGTGCCATCTTCAATATATTTATCAACTTCATTGATTTTAAGATATGAAATCACGGAACCACGGTCGAAAATGTCGCGGCGCACGCCTTCAATGTCTGAAAGGTAAATCAGTTTCTCGGCTTTTATTGCTATTGCAAGCGCTCGAGCGGCAAAATCGGCGTTGATATTGTAAATTTCCCCCGCGGCATTTGTGCTTACAGGTGCTATAACAGGAACAAACCCGCCACCAACAAGAGTTTCAACTACTTCTTTATTAACCTTTGTAATTTCGCCCACAAAGCCTAAATCTTTGCCGTTCGGGGTGATTTTTTCAACCTCAAAAAGGCCGCCGTCTGTTCCGCAAATGCCCACAGCGTTTACGCCTTGGGTTTGAATTTCGCTTACAATTTCTTTGTTTATATTGCCCGCAAGCACCATTTGCAAAACTTCTGCGCTTTTTTCATCCGTTACGCGCAACCCGTCCACAAATTCTGATTTTATACCGAATTCTTCAAGCATTGCCGTAATCTGAACGCCGCCGCCGTGGACTATAACGGGGTTGATGCCGATATATTTCATTAGAACAATATCTTGAATAAGAGTCTTGCGGATTTTTTCATCTTCAAGCGAAACGCCGCCGCACTTTATCACAACAGTGGTATTTTTAAATTCTTTTATATAAGGAAGTGATTCTACCAAGATTCTTACTTTTTGAACATATTCTTTCATTATGACTCCTACGTTCTATATTCACCGTTTATACGGACATATTCATAACTTAAATCGCAACCCCAAGCAGTACTTTGAGCCTCTCCGTCTTTGAGTGTGACGTTAATTGCGATAAATTTATTTTTTAATAATTCATGCGCATAATCATTATCAAAGTCAATCGGGGTGCCGTTTTCCATTGTTACCAAGGTTTTATCCTCGCTAACAAATTCAATTTTAACGTTTTGTTGGTCGAATTCCGCACCGGAGCGGCCCATTGAGGCAATAATTCTTCCCCAGTTTGCGTCTTCTCCAAAAAAAGCTGTTTTTACAAGGTTTGATGAGATTATCGTTTTCGCCATTTTTTTGGCGTCATCAGGGCTTTTTGCGCCAGCGATGTTTACTTCCAGAAATTTTGTTGCGCCTTCGCCGTCGAGCACAATTTGTTTTGCAAGATATTTGTTAACTTCTTCAAGTGCATTTTTAAATGCGCAGTAATCCTCATTTTCGCTATCTATAAGCGGGTTCTTAGCTTCGCCGTTTGCTAGAACAACTACCATATCGTTCGTTGAAGTGTCGCCGTCTACAGAAATCATATTATAGGTAGTTTCTGTGGTTTCAGACAGCGCTTTTTGAAGTAAGTCCTGAGTTATGGCGCAATCTGTTGTAATAAAACCAAGCATAGTGCCCATGTTCGGGTGAATCATTCCTGAACCCTTTGCAATGGCGCCAATCTTTACGATTTTTCCACCGAGTTCAAATTCGTAAGCAATACCTTTTATAAAGGTGTCCGTGGTTATAATTCCTTCAGCGCAAGCGCCGGCGTGGCTTTGTTCGCGACCTAAAGTCGGGGCCAGTTCTTTAATTCCCGCTTCAATTTTTTCAATATTTAACTGAACCCCTATAACACCGGTTGATGCTACAAGCACGTTGTCTTTCGCTACTCCGACTACTTTTGCCGCCTCTGCGGCCATTTTATTCGCGTTTTCCAGACCAAGCGCACCAGTACAAGCATTCGCGTTTCCT
>JAVBQM010000107.1:0-10518 GCA_031549065.1 Candidatus Gastranaerophilales bacterium
AATCATACTCAACCAATCGGCAAAAGTTAACTTTGGCCTTTTTATTGTATAATCAACGTAATGATGAGAATAGCAATCTTATACATAGGCACAGGCCGTTATACGATTTTTTGGAAAAAATTTTACGAATCTTGCGAGAAGTTTTTCATTAAAGATGTGAAAAAGCACTATTTTTTCTTCACTGACAGCAAAGAATTTAACAACACGGAAAACACAACAATAGTCCCGCAAAAACAAATGGATTTTGCGCATATCACCACACTCAGGTATAAAATTTTAAATTCCGTAAGCGAGGAATTGAAAAATTATGATTATATTTTCTTTTTCAATGGGAACATGGAATTTGTCAAACCTGTTTCAAAAAATGAATTTCTGCCTGATGAAAACGAGGGAGTAGTTGCCGCTCTCCACTCAATGAACAAAAAGAA
Organism: Candidatus Gastranaerophilales bacterium; assembly: GCA_031549065.1. Lineage (GTDB taxonomy): Bacteria > Cyanobacteriota > Vampirovibrionia > Gastranaerophilales > Gastranaerophilaceae > JAVBQM01. Next base: position 429 of record JAVBQM010000107.1, read on the forward strand.
AACGCCCGAAAATTTTCCGTATGAAAAAAGACCTCAATCAACTTCGTATATTGAAAAAGGCAAGTACTATTACCACTCAGGCATTTTAGGGGGTCTGACAGAGCAGGCGCTTACCATGTTCAAAATTTGCGAAAAAATGGCAGATGAAGATTTAGAAAATGGCATTATACCTGTTTTTCACGATGAAAGTATTTTTAATAAATATATTTTAGAAAAAAACCCGAAAATTTTAACAAATTATTACATTTACTCGGAACATGGTAAACCCTGGGCAAGATTTAACAAACACGTTAAAATTATCCAACGCGACAAGGCAAAATTAAAATATGGCGGCCACGCGTGGCTTCGGGGTGAAACAGATAAAAAAGCAACCATTTGGAATTATTTTTTTAAATAATTATACTATTCAAACCGCCCAAAACAAAGTGTACCGCAAAATTTGCAATGCCCGCCGCCCTCAAGGTTATATTCGCTCACACCCCTGCCGTTAAGGCCGCGCTTAATAATTTCGCTTTTGCAATGGTGGCAATAGGTTGTTGAACTTTCAACATCCGCAATATTACCGCCATAAACATATCTTAGTCCTGCTTCAAGTGCGATTTCACGCGCTTTTAAAACCGTTTCAGTCTTCGTTGGCGCTCTGTCAGCGAATTTATATGCAGGGTAAAACGCACTGAAATGAAGCGGCACATTTACCCCAATTTCATTAACAATCCAATCACATTGGCGCTTAAGCATATCCTCGTCGTCATTTTCGCCTTCAATTAAAAGTGTTGTAAGTTCAAGCCAACAGTTTGTTTCTTTGGCCACATATTTTATTGTTTCTAAAACAGGCTCTAAATGGGCTAAACAATTTTTCTTGTAAAACTCTTCGCTGAAACCCTTAAGGTCTATGTTTGCCCCGTCCATTTGCAAGAACAATTCTTCTCTTGCCTCCGGGTTAATGTAGCCTGCACTTACGGCAACGGTTTTTATTCCCAATTGGTGACATTCAATAGCCGTATCAATCGCGTACTCAAGGAAAATTGTAGGTTCGTTATAGGTAAAGCCAACGCTTTTGTAGCCATTTTTCATTGCCAAATGGGCAATTTCAACAGGCTTGTTTTCATTCAACTCACTGGGTTCAGCCTTGGATCTGGAAAGGTGGTAATTCTGGCAAAATTGACAATCCAAGTTGCAACCAAGGGTTCCAAATGAAAGAATCTTGCTTGACGGGTAAAAATGATAAAGAGGCTTTTTTTCAATAGGGTCAACAGTTAAGCCGGTATTATAACCATACGTTCTTGAAATTATTTTCCCGTCGACATTTTTTCTTACGTGGCAAAAGCCTACCTGGCCTTCATCTAAATTACAATTCCTCGGGCAAACCGTGCACTTAGTCATATTGGCGGCCTTATCGCCCGATAAGCTACTTTGATGTTTCATAAAAATATTATATTATATTTTGTAATAAATAAAATTAGTAATCAGGATAGGGTCAATGGAAAAAACAAGAAATTCGGCAGTCGCAGGAACATTTTACCCCTCGGACAAAAAAGAACTCGAGCGTATGCTCGCACACTTTGAGAAGAATAACAACAGCGATTATGAATATAAAACACGCGCAATAATCGCACCCCACGCAGGTTATGTTTATTCGGGGCAGCTTGCAAGCGAAGCCTTTGAGTGTCTTAACAAAAACGTAAAGACGATTTTTATTTTTGCGCCCGCACACAGGGTCGCTGTGGAAACTTTTGCACTTTCAAGTTCCGATTTTTGGCAAACACCTTTGGGCAAAATTGAAGTCAACAAGGAAATTAACCGCGAATTAATAGAAAAATTCGGCGCTCGCGAGAATGACGAAGCCCACAGAGAAGAACACGCGGTTGAAGTGCAAGTTCCTTTCGTGCAAAGAAATTTTAAAGATGTAAAAATCGTGCCCGTGCTTGTCGGCGAAAAAAGCATTGCACCTATTTTGGAACATTTTTGGGAAATTGAGAATGTCGCTTTTGTAATTTCAAGCGATTTAAGCCATTACCATTCTGACACTGAAGCAAAAAAAATCGACGCAATAACAGCGCAAATGATTGAAAACCTCGAAGTTGATGAATTCAACTATCAACAAGCATGCGGTGCTGTAGCAATCTTAGGGCTTGTTGAATTTGCCCGTAATAGAAAATTTACACCGGTTAGAGTGGGTATGACAAATTCCGGCGAAGCTATTTTGGACAACGGCGCCGGAGGCACCGTAAGCGGGAACAGGGAAAAAGTTGTTGGTTACGGCGCCTGGATGCTTTATGACAAAGGCGGAGAACTTGGCCTAGCACACTTTATAAACGAATATTTTGCAAATTACACAAAAGCCGTTTGCAAAAGAAGTATTTTAAACAAACTTGAAAACAAGAGTAAGCTTGGGGCAAACAGCCTGGGACATATCCCACCCGTTTTCTGGCAAATGGGTGCGGTTTTTGTAACGCTTAGAATCGAAGGCGACTTAAGAGGCTGCATCGGTTCTATTATCGCCCACCGTACATTAATCCATGATTTAATCGAAAACGCTTATGCCGCAGCATTTTCAGACCCTCGCTTCGGGCCTTTGACTATGGATGAATATAACGAAACTGATATTTCAATTTCAATTTTGACCACCCCTAAACCCATTGAGTTTAAAGATGAAACAGATTTATTAGACAAAATAATTCCAAATAAAGACGGAATAATTATCCGAGAAGGTCGTTACCAGGCAGTTTATCTGCCAAGTGTTTGGGAAGAATTGCCCGATAAAGTAACATTCTTAAACTCTCTTAAACAAAAGGCGGGTTTAAGTGCAGATTATTTTTCTGAAAGTTTCGAAGCGTTCAGATTCCACGTTGAAGAAATAAAATAGGGCGCTTTAAGCGCCCTACTAAAACTACTTAATTTCAAGTCTTTTAATTTCGGGTTTGCTTTCTTCCAATTTTTTAAGGTCGATATGCAGCACCCCGTTTTTAAATTCGGCGGTTGAAGCCTCGGTATCTATTGCCCTTTCGAGCGGAATTCGACGGTAAAATTTACCGTATCGAAATTCGCTCACATGGACATTTTCATCTTCGCATTCTTTACATTTTTCAGTTTCACCCTTAATTGTCACGTGGTGTTTTTCCAGCTTTACGTCAATGTTCTCTTTATCAAGACCCGGCAACTCGGCCTTAATTTTATATTCATTTTTGGTCTCTTTAATTTCAAGCGCAGGTCGCCACAACTGCATTTCGGGTAATTTCGAAAGGTGCTCGACACCGCTTTCCCCAAAAGTATCGTGCAGAAACCGACTTAAATCTTCATGCATATTTTCAAAAAAGTATGATGGTTGGCGTTTAATAATGCTAAATTTCATAGTTAAATCTCCCAAATTTGTAACTACTGCATTTTATGTTAGCCGAGTGTTTATTTCATTGCCGTTTGTGGGGATATTTAAATGCGTAAGCCGGTGCGAACATGACGGCGCCGTTGAGGCGGCGGAATGTAGCACTACGATGGCGACGTAGGATGGTGAGCGATTGGAGCGAACCACCCACAGGAGCTGAAATAATCTACTCATACCTCAGCGCATCAATCGGATTAAGAAGCGACGCTTTATAGGCGGGGTAAAAGCCGAATATAATACCGATTGCGCCTGAAAAACCGAAAGAAAGAAGAATCGGGAAAGCTGAAATTACAGCGTTAATGGGGGAAAGCACGCTAACAAGTTTTGCGCCCAAAATTCCTATTATCACGCCAATAAGCCAGCCTATAAGCGACCATAAAAGTGCTTCAAAAAGAAATTGAAAACGAATGTCAAGTGCTTTGGCACCAATTGCCATTCTGATACCGATTTCTTTAGTCCGTTCTGTTACAGAAACGAGCATGATGTTCATAATCCCGATACCGCCCACAAGAAGTGACACGGAAGCAATTGCGCCCAATAAAAGCGCCATTGTGTTTGAAGCCTCGCGCGCAGTTTCCATCATTTGCGTGAAATTTCGAACGGAAAAATCGTCTTCTTTGTTTTTGCCGATACTATGGCGTTCGCGCAAAAGTTGAGTTATTTCTTCTTCGGCGCTGTCAATGGTTTCAGCGCTTTTTGCCTGAACATTTATGTTTCTTACAACACCCGGAAAGCTTGTTCCAAAAACCTTTTTCTGCGCTGTTGTAATGGGTATCATAACCGTATCGTCTTGGTCTTGGCCCATAGCCGATTGCCCTTTAGATTGCAAAATACCGATTACGCGGAAGGGAATACCCCCTATTCTCACGGTTTTATTAATCGGGTCAAGGTCACCAAAAAGATTTGTCGCAACAGATGAACCCAAAACTGCAACTTTGGAAGTATTTTTAACATCCTCGGCGCTAATTCCGCGCCCGTCAGCAATTTCCCAAACTCGAACTTTCATATACCCCGGCGTAATACCCGCAACAGATGTCGACCAATTCTGGTTTGAAAAAACAATCTGCTTAACTTCACTTACAGTTGGCGCAACCTCATCAACAGAATGACAATTTTTCAAAATCGCCTCGGCATCGTTGAGCGTTAATGTTGCAGTTGAACCTGAACCCATACGAACGCCCGTTGAAGTTGATGAACCGGGCATAATAATCAACAGGTTTGAGCCCGTTGATTCAATTTGTTGTGCGATTTTTTGTTTAGCACCTTCGCCAATTGAAAGCATTATAATCACGGCGCTTACGCCGATAATTATCCCCAAACTCGTTAAAATAGAGCGCATTTTATTCACTTTTAAAGCACGAATTGAAATTTTAAGTGTGGAGGTGAAATCAAGCATGTTATTTTTTCACCTCATCGCTAATAATTTTGCCGTCTTTAAAACGCACAACCCGTTTAGCATATTGTGCAATATCGTCTTCGTGAGTTACAAGAATTATTGTTTTTTTGCCTTCTTCATTAAGTTTTACAAAAAATTCCATAATCTCAACGCTCGTTTTAGTGTCAAGGTTTCCCGTGGGTTCATCGGCAAGAATAACAGGCGCGTCGTTCACAATAGCCCGCGCAATCGCAACCCTTTGTTGTTGTCCGCCTGACATTTGGTTAGGTGTGTGGTTTTCGCGCTCTTCTAAACCGACAATTTTCAAAGCTTTTCTGGCCTGTTCAAACCGTTCTTTTTGCGCCATGCCTTTATAAATCATCGGGACTTCAACATTTTCCAAAGCGCTGGTTCTCGCTATAAGGTTAAACCCCTGGAAAACAAACCCCAGTTTAGCATTTCTGATGTCCGAAAGCTCATCTTTGCTCAATAACGAAGTATCAATACCGTCAAGTAAATATTTGCCCGAAGTTGGTTTATCGAGGCAGCCGAGCATATTCATAAAAGTCGATTTGCCGCTGCCTGACGCGCCCATAATGGCTACAAATTCACCACTTTCAATCTTTAAAGACACATCATCAAGTGCGTTAAAGCTTTCCTCACCCGTTTGATAAGTTTTTATAACGTTTTTTACTTCGATTAAGGTCATTTTTGCTCCATGTAGCTATTTTTGCTCCTGTGGGCATTTCGGCCCAAGGCCTCAATTGTCATACTTCGCCATCGTAGTAACCGTCGAGCGCTCAACGCGCCCGCCTTAGTACCGGCTTACGCTTAGAACATTCTTGGCACTCTTGCGCCGCCACCGCCACCGCCGCCTTTATTCTTAGCGCCTTTTTCCGATTTTATGCCTGTGATTATTTCATCATTCTCGACTAAATCTTTTGAAATAATTTCAACATTGTCAGAATCTTTAATGCCGGCTTGAGCCTCTACACGCAAAGGTTTTCCGCTCTTCATTATCCAAACGCCTTGTTCTTTAAACTTTTTACCGCCTGTGACTTCTTCAGGCACAAATTTAAACGCTTCAGAGGGGACACATAAAATATTATCTTTTTTATTCACCACAATCGAAACGTTCGCGCTCATTCCGGGTTTTAAAAGACCTTCGGGGTTATCAACTGCCACAACAACAGTATATGTCACAACATTTTGAACGGTCGTTGGCGAAATGCGCACCTGTGTTACTCTGCCTTTGAAGGTTTTATCAGGGTAGCCGTCAAGGGTGTAGTCGGCCTCCTGATCGACCTTAATAAGCCCGATGTCCGCTTCAGAAACACTAACCTCGATTTGCATTTTTTCTAAGTCTTGCGCAACCATAAACAAAGTTGGTGTTTGAAAGCTCGCAGCAACGGTTTGGCCGACATCAATATTTCTTGAAACCACAACACCGTCAACAGGCGAAATAATTTTTGAATATTTTAAATTCGTAAGGTTGGTTCTAAGCGTGGCGCTTGTTTGATTAATCGCCGCTTTCATTGCGTTCAATTGCGCCGAATTCGATTTATAATTGGCTTCTGACAATTCAAATTCACTTTTTGAGACGTAATTTTTAGCATATAGCCTTTTATAGCGCTCATAATTTTGTTTATCGTAAGCTAGCGTACTTTCGACCTTTTGGGCGTTTGCACGAGCAGCCGATAAATCGCTTTGCGCTTTATCAACAGCAGCCTGAAAAAGCGCGGGGTCAATTTCTGCTAAAAGTTGGCCTTTTTTAACTTCTGAGTTGTAATCAACATGAATTTTGCTGATTGTACCTGAAACTTGTGTACCAATATTGACAGTAGTTACAGGGTTAATGACACCTGAAGCATCCACGGTTTGTGAGATTGAACATTTTTCGATTTTCTTAGTTCTATACCCATTCGCTTTTTTGATTTTGGAAACCCCCAAACCCGTGCAGATAAGGATTAAAACCACTATCAACACAATAATTATTATCTTCTTTTTGTTGCTTAATTGCTCCATCACTTTACACCCATAGACCTTTCAAGTAAAACTTTTGAAACGTTATAATCAAACACAGCCTGGACATAAGCCAACTGCGCCTTATTGTAATTTGTTTGCGCGTCTTGAAGTTCGATAAAATTACCTAAACCAACTGTATAGCGCCCGTCTGCCAGTTCAAAATTCTCAAGAGTCTGGGAAACTTTTTGACCCATTAAAGGCACGCGTTTTTCAAGTTCGAGCATATCGGAATAGTTTTTTTGAACTTCAAAATATATATTTTTCCTTAGTAAACCAACGTTTTCGCCGGCTATATCAAGATAGCTTTTTGCTTCTTCTACACGATATTTTGTGTTGAGCAAATTCGAACTGAAATTCAGGTTAAGCCCCGCACTGAGTGAATTTGTAGTCGGCCCGTCGTTGTAGTTTCTGTAAGTATACCCGCCCGTTGCGCCTAAATCGGGCATAAACATTCTTTTAACAGCCTTTAAAGATTCCTCGGACGCGCTTTGGACCATAATTAAAGACTGCAAATCGGGGCGGTTTTGATAAGCAAGTTCAATTGAATCATTAAGCGAAGTCGCATAGGGGGTGAAAACAAAGTTTTGCAAAATATCGTTTTTTTCAATGCCTGAAGTTAAAAAAGCGGTTTCATCATCGCTGCGTTTAAAAGAAACCGGCGAAAGCTCTTCCTCTGTACTTTTTGCATCCTCCCGTTTTTGAAAATCAAAGCTTTCCGTGTTTTTTACCGTATATTTTGGTGCGTCTGTAAAAAACATCGCATTATTAAGCGCAATTAAAGACGTATTATATTTATTTTGCGCCGAAATAAGTTGAATTTTAGCGTCAGTCAAATAAACTTCCGCATTTACGACATCGATTTTTGAAATCAGACCCTCTTCAAACAAAGCCTTAGAGCGCTCATGGTGAAGTTCATTAATCCGCACTGAACGCTCATAAACATCCTCATTCGCACTTGCGGCAAGAACTGTAAAATAAGCCGTTTTTACACGGTATATTGTATTCAAAACATCGTTTTGATAAGCAAATTCGCCTGATTTTAAATTATATTTTGCCATGTTAATATTGGCGACGGTTTTACCAAAATTCCAGATTAATTGATTCACACCAAGGTTAATTTGCCCGTAGTTATTGGAATTATTCATGCCCGAACCGTCCACACTTGAATTTTGAACGTTATAACCTGCGCCCGCACCAAAAGTCGGGAAATATTCCGATTTAGCCTGTTTCACACGGCTTTGGTCTATTTTAGTGTAGCTGTTTGAAATTTTTAAATTCGGATCATTTTGAATTGCCATTTCAATACAATCATCCAGCGAAAGCACATCACCGTCTTTAATTGCAAGCGCGGGCATTGCGGACATAATGGCTAGAAAAATCGGAATAATTGCTATAAAAAATTTTTTGAACACAAGTCTCATCCTCAGGAAAATTGTACTCTCACAAGCACAATTTGAATACGACCGAACGGCCTATTTTTTAAAACGAGGAAACGGCAGAAAAGTTCAAATTACGCTTTTTCAAGCGCTTGTTTTATATCTTCAATAATATCTTCAACATCTTCAATGCCAATGGAAAGTCTTATGTAATCGTCGCTAACGCCTGTAGCAGACTGTTCTTGGGGTGTCAATTGTTGATGTGTGGTTGAAGCAGGGTGGATTACAAGCGATTTTGCATCCCCTATATTCGCAAGGTGAGAAAGCAATTTCACATTATCAATAAATTTAATCCCTGCATTTTTACCGCCTTTAATTCCAAAACCAATAATCGCGCTCGCACCTTTTGTAAGGTATTTTTCAGCAATAGCGTAATCTTTATGTGAAGCCAAACCGGGATAATTCACCCAGGCGACATTGGGGTGGTTTTCCAAGAATTGCGCCACTTTAAGGGCATTTTCACTGTGCCTTTGCATTCTTAAATGAAGCGTTTCAATTCCCTGAACAATTAAAAAAGCATTAAATGGGCTCAAAGCCGCGCCGGTATCGCGCAAAACGGTTGTGCGCGCTTTTGCAATATAGGCAAAATTACCGAAACTTTCTGTGAATTTAACACCATGGTAACTCGGGTCGGGCTCTGTTAATTCGGGAAACTTACCGTTTTTCCAGTCGAATTTGCCGCTATCTACAATAATTCCCGCAAGCGCTGTTCCATGGCCGCCTAAAAATTTTGTTGCAGAATGAACAACAATATCGGCGCCAAAATCAATCGGCTTTAATAAGTAAGGCGTTGGAACCGTGTTATCGACAATTAAAGGAATGCCGTTTGCGTGCGCCACATCTGCTAAGCCTTTAATATCAAGTACATTAAGCTTAGGATTACCGATAGTTTCTGCAAAAATCAATTTCGTTTTGGACGTGATTGCGGCTTCAAAATCTTTCGGGTCATCCGAATTAACAAAAATTGTTTTTATGCCCATTTTTGGAAACGTGTGTGTAAAAAGGGTATGTGTGCCGCCATAGAGAGCGCTTTGGGCGACAATTTCATCACCGGCTTTTGTTATATTTAAAATTGCACAAGTTGTAGCAGCCATGCCCGAAGCCAAGGCGAGCGCACCAACACCGCCTTCAAGCGCTGCAATACGTTGCTCCAAAACATCTGTTGTAGGATTAGAAAGACGCACATAAATATTGCCCGGCTCTTCAAGCGCAAAGAGTTTAGCGGCATGTTCAGTGTCATTAAAAGCATAAGCTGTTGTCATATAAATAGGCAAAGCCCTCGAATTAGTTGCCATATCGGGCTCTTGACCGCCATGGAGTGCGATTGTATCGAATTTCATTTTATTTTATCTCTCCTAAAATGCTTTATCTATAATACCACCACCGAGAACTAAGTCATCATCGAAAAAAACTACAGATTGCCCGGGTGTTACAGATTTTTGTGAATCAGCAAATTCAACTTTTATTTCGCCATTTTTCTCACTAAGCAAAACCTCAACGGGCATTTGAGTTGAGCGGATTTTCGCACTCGCCTTGATCGCTTCACCACGCTCAAGCGCGCCAGGTTTCAAAATCCAATTCAGGTCAGTCGCAATCAAGCCATGTTTTGAAGTACTGTTTTCAAAACCGACAATCACTTCATTTGTACATTCACGAAGCTCAAGAACATATAACGGTTCAGAAGCCCCACCCGGCAAGCCTTTTCTTTGGCCTATGGTGTAATTCCAAATTCCCTTGTGGGTGCCCAAAATTTTACCTGAAACATCCACAATGTTACCTTCTTTGGGAGCGATTTCCAATAAATCATTGTAATCGCCCGAATAAAAATCCTGACTGTCGGGTTTATCGGCTACAATCAGGCCGTGTTTTTTC